>JAUYHV010000237.1 GCA_030689845.1 Dehalococcoidia bacterium | reverse complement strand
CGGAAGACATATTCCTCGACAAACCCCGTAGTCATAGTCAGGACAAATGCCGGGAGAAGGATTTCACTTAGGGCTAAACGGGATACCATGGGCGGGTAATGGAGTACCATGTATTCCATTACGCCGAAGATAAAACCCGTCAGGCCTATGGCAAGTTGTATGGCAGGTAGTTTAACCGCAAGCCCTACCTCTGACTGCTTTAAATGCAGAGAACGACAAACGATAAAAGAGGAAATTGCTAAAGGGAAATATATGAGTATGTAAGTTGCGAAGGGGCGCAAAGCTACCAGCGGTACGGAGTAACTGGCGATTCTTATCATGGGCGCCAGCGCCAGGGAAAGAAGCATTTTCCCTATAGGTTCGTGAATATTAAGAGTGGCATGGAGGATAAGAGCGAAGAGGATTATTATGTGTATTATGATTCCCGGAACGGGGTTATAAAGGGCTGCTATTATTTCTGCCATGGATATCAAGATAAGGTAGACAAAGGCTACTATAACGGGCTTGTGCTTACTTGTAAAAACCACTATCGAATTGTAACTGGTTATTAGGGAACTCGATTTGAACATACTCAGTTCAACCGGAGGGGGATTCGGAACATATTTCGGCGATCAACAATTCAAGGGCAAACTGGGAAGAGAGTTTGCCTGTCTTAATATTAATATCTGTTTTAAGTATCCGGTGGTAAAATTCACTCAGGGTTGCCATGGCATACCGCCTGGATTTAGCGGCGGCAATTCTCAGGTCGTTGCTTTCTAATAATTTTAGTTCCCGGGCCAGTTCTACCGGGAGTATTTTCCCCGAGGAAGCAAGCTTGGCCAGGAGCATACGCCTGATTTCCCTGGTGAGCATAAAAAGAATATATACCGATTCTGCCCCACCGTTCATTAACTGCCGCAACAGTTGCTGGGCTTTCTTTAAACGGCGGAACAAAATTGCGTCGATAAGCTGAAAAATGTTGTTCTCCCTGGAGTAACTCACAAGCTCATCCACATGCGACATGGTAACTTTGCCGTCGTCTGAATAAAGTGACAATTTTTGCAACTCTGAATCCATTACCCAGAGGTTGCTTCCTATAAGCTCAATCAGTTCCTTTATGACTTCAGGGGACAGGCGTGCACCGTATTTTGAGGCGCTTTTTTCTACCCACATGGACAACTCGGGTTCTTTTAGAGGAGGAAATTTTTCGGGTTGGAAACGGTCGGAAAGGCTTTTCAGGAAGGTATTGCCTTCTTTTAGTTCCCCATCCACAAGAATCAACACAGTGCTTTCCGGCAAATTATTAATGATATCCACAAAAGGAAGCCAGTCGCTTTTTTTTTGCTTCACCTTGTCCCTGTACTCGACACTACCGGGGGAGGATATTTGCTCTTGCTGGCCCGGTTGAGAAGCCGCAGTATTTAGCTTTAGTTTTGCTGTTTTTGCCGCATTGGATGAAGACCGCCTGGTTGCCGAAGACTGGGGGGGGGCGAACCGGCCCATCAATCCTTCGACTATAACAAGTCGTTTGGTGGACATGAAAGGGGCTGACTGGCAGGCGCTGGCAAAGGTTTCAGTAGATACGGAGGAACCGTCTATCACCTGGGTGTTAAGCAGGCCCATTTCACCCTGGCCCAGTTCGCTCCTTAATTTGTTCAACCTTTCTTGTAGTGAAAAATTATCGGAGCCGTACAGAACATATACCATTTACACAACAATAATAAATGAATAATTAACAAGCAAAATTGGCGGATGGTATCATAGAATCAATGCCAGTTTACAGGGCATTATAAATTAAAATAGAAGTGAAATACAATAAATGTGCTGTTATAATAATTGCGATAAAAAAGTAACAGGAATTTACGCGACATGGAAATCGGCATTATAGGCCTACCCCAGAGCGGAAAAACCTCTGTATTTTATGCCCTTACCGGCGGCAAAGCAACCCCGGCTTTACGGCCCTCAGCCTCAGGACAGGCTCCTTCTGTCGGCGTCGCGAAGGTAAACGACCCCCGCTTGGCAGTGCTGGAAGGTATTTTCAAGCCGACAAAGGTTGTTTTCCCGGACATACGGTATACAGACCTGGCGCCTTCGTCTCAGGAGTTTGGCAAAGGCCTGGTCCTCGGGGGACAGTCCCTGTCAGTGCTCAGTACTGTTGATGCTTTGATCCATGTGGTGAGGGTATTCGATGATGCGACCGTTCCTCTTATAGAAGGCACAATAAACCCTTTGCGGGACATTTCTACCATGGAACTGGAGATGGAATTCTCCGACATGATAATTGCCGACCGGCGACTGCAAAAAATAGAGGATACTTTGAAGGGGGTCAGGGCTCACGAGAAAGATCTGCTTCTCCAGGAACAGGAACTTTTCCGGAAAATAAAATCAGGTTTGGAAAATGAGGTCCCTTTAATTGAGATGGAATTCTCGGCCGAAGAAACAAAAAACCTGGAGAATTACCAGTTTCTTACGGCCAAGCCGTTACTGGTGTTGTTAAATATAGGGGAAAACCAGGTGAAAGGGGTGTCTGAACTTGAGGAACGGATTTATGCAGAGTACAGGAGGCAAAAATATAAAATTGTGTCCCTTTGCGGCAAGTTTGAAATGGAACTGGCGCAACTCGGCGAAGACGAAGCAGAAGAGTTCAGGTCGGCCATGGGTTTAGTGGAGAACAACGTGGACAAGATTGTGCGTCTTTCCTACGAACTCGTGGACCTGATTTCCTTTTTTACCATTGTTTCAGGGGAGGTTAAAGCCTGGACCATAAAGAGGGGCACCACAGCTCTCAAGGCAGCCGGGAAAATCCACAGCGACATGGAACAGGGTTTCATCAGGGGAGAGGTAGTTGCCTATGACGACCTGGTGCAGTGCGGCAGCATTCCCGAAGCAAAAAAGAAGGGGATTGTCAGGTTGGAGGGGAAGAATTACGTCGTTCAGGACGGTGATATTATTACTTTCCTGTTCAACGTTTAACAAAAGTGCCGGAATATCTTGCCCGCTTGTGAGGTTCGGCCTGGGGCTAATCAATCGATTATTTGGGACCTGTTCCAAGGGGGCGCAGCATTCCCCACTCCAAAGGCAGGGTTAATACCCCGCCTGCGGAGTGGGGTTTATTACCGCAGCATTTTTCTTATTCCGTTTCATATGCCGTATCCATGTTATAATTGGCGAGGGTGGGGACAATGCCACTTCGCAAATAATAATATCGCAACACCACGGGGGTACCGGCCATAATGTTTACCCATTTACACGTCCATACCGAGTATAGTCTGCTGGACGGTATGTGCCGTATAAAACAGCTGGTTGCGAGGACAAAAGAACTGGGGATGACGAGCGTTGCCATCACGGACCACGGCAACGTTCATGGTATTATCGATTTTTACCTGGAGGCCAGGGCACAGGGTATAAAACCCATCATAGGCAGTGAAGTTTATGTTGCCCCTTCGGGTACCCAGTCGAGAAATGTTTCCGAAAAAAGCCAGTTCCACCTGCTGTTACTGGTGCGAAACGAGCAGGGATACCAAAACCTGATTTATCTCTTAACGCAGGCTCACCTGGAAGGTTTTTACTATAAACCGCGTATAGATAAAAAATTATTGAAGGAGCGCGGGACCGGCCTTATTGCCCTCACCGCCTGCCTCCAGGGAGAGATCCCCCAACTTCTCCTCCAAGGTAGGATGGATGAAGCAAGGAAAATAGTCCTGGAGTACCAGGGGTATTTCGATGAATTTTACCTTGAAATCCAGAGACATCCCATTCCCGAACTTGACATGATTAACCAGGGACTGGTGACTCTTTCCAGGGAAACCGGTATTCCCCTGGTAGCAACAAATGACGTCCATTACATTTACAGGGAGGATGCAGCGGCGCAGGACCTCATGGTGTGCATCCAGACGAATTCAACCATTAATGATGATAAACGCCATAAAATGACAGGAGATGGTTTTTATCTTAAGAGCGAAGAAGAGATGCTGGAATTATTCGCCGACATGCCCGAAGCCGTAACAAATACTTCCCTGATCGCCGACAGTTGTTCCCTGGAACTTGATTTTACCCGGTTGCATTTACCTGAGATAGATTTACCTGAAGGAAAAACGAGTTTCGAATATCTGGCCGAACTCTGCGATGCCGGTTTGAAACGGCAGTACCGGGAAATAACACCTGAAATCGAGCAGCGTCTCAGCTACGAACTGGACGTAATCAGGCAGACAGAATTCGCCAATTATTTCCTCGTAGTCTGGGATATCATGTCCAACACCCGCAGCAAGGGCATCATGTGCGCCGTTCGCGGCAGCGCCGCAGCAAGTATAGTCCTGTACTGCCTGGGCATCACTGAAATTGACCCCCTGAAGTACAACCTGGTTTTTGAGCGTTTTCTGAACGTTGAACGCAAGGAAATGCCGGATATAGACCTGGACTTCCAGGATGACCGCAGGGACGAGGTCCTCGAATATGTAACTGAGAAATACGGCAAGGACCACGTGGCGCATATCATCACTTTTGGGACCATGGGAGCGAGGGCAGCGTTAAGGGATGTCGGTAGGGCGCTGGGTATGGCCTACGGGGATGTCGACAGGATAGCAAAATTAATCCCCACGGCATTGAATATAACTCTGGAACAAGCCCTGGTGCAGAATGCGGAATTGAGAAATGCCTATATGACAGAGGAACCCGTCAAAAGGCTGGTAGACAGCGCAAGGAAACTGGAAGGGATCTCGCGGCATGCCAGCACTCATGCTGCGGGAGTAGTAATTTCGAAAGAGCCCCTGACCCAGTACGTGCCTTTACAGAGGGCAAGTAAAGATAACGGTCAAACCATGGCAATGACCCAGTTCAGCATGGACACAATTGCGAAAATCGGCCTTTTAAAATTGGATTTTCTGGGACTGGCCAACCTGACCATACTGGATAGGGCAAAAACTATTATTTACAAAACTCACAACGAGCAATTGAATTTATCCACCTTACCCCTTGATGACGCTAAAACCTATGAGCTTTTATCCCGGGGGGATACAAACGGTATATTCCAGCTTGAAAGCAACGGGATGAAGAAATATATCAGGGAACTCAAGCCGAGCAACTTTAATGACATAGCGGCTATGATTGCCCTTTACCGTCCCGGGCCGATGGAAAATATTCCCCATTTTATTAACTCCAAACAGGGGAAGGAGCCCGTACACTATCCCCACCCGGCGCTGGAAGATATATTAAAAGAGACGTACGGCGTTATAGTTTACCAGGAGCAGGTTCTCTATATTGTCAGGACCTTTGCCGGCTACAGCCTTGGGAAGGCCGACATTATCCGCAAGGCCATGGGGAAAAAGATAGCCGAGGTGATGAAGAAGGAAAAAAGCAATTTTATCAACGGGGCTGTTGAAAAGGGTTTTTCAAAGAACCTGGCCCAGGAAATATTTACCCTGATCGAGCCTTTCGCCGGGTATGCTTTTAATAAAGCCCACAGCGTTAGCTATGCCATGATTGCTTACCAGACGGCCTTTTTGAAAGCCAATTATCCCGTAGAATATATGACGGCTTTACTTTCTACCAATATGCGGGTGTCAGAAAAAGTGATCTCGGCGATCAGCGAATGCGCCCGCCTCGGGATTAAAGTTTTACCACCGGACATAAACAAGAGCTATGCGGACTTTGTCATAGAGGAAACGCCTTCGGATGGACTGGCTGTCAGGTTTGGTTTGGGGGCAATAAAAAATGTAGGCGGGTCGGCCCTGGAACCGATCATTTCTGCCCGGAATGAAGGGGGAGAGTTCACATCGCTGGAGGATTTTTGCCGCCGGGCCAGCCTTGGCAGCATTAATAAGAAAGTGATGGAGAGCCTTATAAAAGTCGGCGCCTTCGACTCTATTGTGGGTAACCGCGGGGGGCTACTGGAGGGCATTGAAAAAATAATCAGCCTGGCGCAGAAGGAGCAGCGTTTACGGGAGACAGGTCAGTCTACCATGTTCGATTTATTCGGCCATAACTCCCCGACTCCGCTGCCTGCTATTGAAATACCCCCGATCGAGATAAGCTTAAAGGATAAATTGGCCTGGGAAAAAGAACTGGCGGGAGTATACCTGTCAGAACATCCTATGTATTCCGCGGCTAAAAACCTGGCAAACAGGAAAAACGCTCTCTGCGGGCAAATCGATGTGGAAATGGAAGGAGAAAGGGTTGAGGTGGCGGGGATGATTTCCCTTATCCAGGACCGGGTTACAAGGGAAAATAAACCTTTTATTTCAGCAAGCTTGGAAGACTTGGAGGGTAGTATAGAGGTAACTGCCTGGCCAGAGGTATACCGCTCCACCCGGGGGTTGTGGGAAGTCGGAAATATTGTCTTCGTAGGAGGAAAAGTCAAAGTAAGGGACGAGCGGGTGAACATTATTTGCGACACCGTTCGCCTGTATCAGCCTTCGGTGGTGAAGGAAAAGGGAGAAGCAGGACCTCTGGATTTCCGGGAAAATACGGTCAGTGGAATACCTGGAGCAGATGGTAAGGAAGGAGAACCGCCCTCCGAGACAAAGCTTGATAGGAGCGGCAGAAAGCTTTTAATCACTTTAAACCAGGAAGACAGTGAATCCGGGAATAAAGATTTAATGGATAATATTTTCAGGTTGTTAAAAGACAATCCTGGAAAGGACGAGGTTACACTTGCCGTGGTTTACCAGGACCAGGTGATCAATATGGAATTTCCGGGTTTACTGACGTCCTGCAATGGAGAACTTAAGTTGGCGCTGTCGCAATTAGGGGTAAAAGTTGAAATCGTTTAGTGCCGCCCCTCCCTCGTCGATTCCATAGTAAGCAATTTCTTTTTCAGGGGGATGCCACCGGCAAATCCGCCTTCCTGACCGTCGGAACGGAGAACTCTGTGGCAGGGTACGATAATTGGCACCGGATTGGAAGCCAGAGCCTGGCCAACGGGCCGGGCTGCGCCGGGTTTACCTATCAGGCTGGCGATCCATGCATAACTCTTTGTCTCCCCGTAAGGTATGGTTCTGGCTGCGTTCCACACGTCTTGCTGGAATGACGTTGCTGCTGCATAATCCACCTGTTCAGAAGAGAAGTCCACCTTTTCTCCGCCTATATACGCTTTTATCCGGCGGCCAAGTTCAGAAAACCTGTAATCTTCGGGGGCTGCGGCTTCAATATTGCCGAATATTTTTAAAACATGGGCGAGAGTTGGCTGGGGCAATACCACACACCGCACACCTTGTGCAGAACCCAGAACACCCATCCAACCTGCATCGGTATAAAATACCGTGTAGCCTGTTTCAGCCACACCTTTTGCCCTAATAATCGTTAGTTACAGTAAACAACAACGCAGACTTCTGGCGGCAGGCGCAAATACACGTTGTTACCACGGCGAAGTTGGGTGGATGGGTGCAGCCTTGCCCTGACGAGTTCGTCGCCGACGGCGATAGTCGCATCTATGAATTCTCCCAGGAAAGCCCACAACTCGACCCGGCCAACGAGGAGGTTTTCTTCGGTGGGGGGTTTTTCCAACGAAACCTCTATATTTTCGGGGCGAATGCAGACAATGACCTTGTCGCCAACCCTGGATCCCTCGGGCATGTAGGCCTTGAGAATGCCCTGTGGAGTTTCAACCTTACCGAAGCTGCCGGGCTCGGCTGTTTCGGACACTGTGCCGTCGAAAAAGTTGGAGGATCCGATGAAATCGGCTACGAAACGGCAGGTAGGTTTGGCGTAAATATCCCGCGGCGGTCCGACCTGAATAAATTTGCCGTCACTCATAACTGCGATTGTGCGGGACATGGCCAGCGCTTCTATCTGGTCATGGGTTACATAAAGAGTTGTTACGTCGAGCCGCCGCAGCATCTCCCGGAGTTCCAATCTCATGTCTTCCCTTAACTTGGCATCCAGGTTGCTGAGGGGTTCGTCAAGGAGCATAACATCGGGTTCCCGAACCAGGGCCCTGGCCAGGGCCAGCCTCTGCTGCTGCCCGCCGCTAAGCTGGGGGGCGGGCCTTTCTTCCAGTCCTCCGAGGCGCACTTGTTCAAGAGCGATCCCCACTTTTTCTCTTATTTGCTTCCCAGATAAATGTTTTCCTTGAATTTTTAAAGGAAAAGCCACGTTTTCGAAAACGGTCATGTGGGGCCAGATAGCATATGACTGAAATACCATGCCTATGTGTCGTTTGTTCGGAGGCACAAGAATCTTTTTAGCACTGGAGTAAACGACGGTGTTACCCACGGTGATTTCGCCGCTCTGCGGTTTTTCCAGCCCGGCGACGCACCGTAGAGTTGTGCTTTTCCCGCATCCGCTGGGTCCTAACAGGGTGAAAAAGCTGCCCTTTTCCACTTCGAAACTTACGTTTTGGACAGCTAGAACGTCTCCCCTGCCGGTTTCAAAAGTTTTTACGAGATTTTTCACACTTATCATTTTATTCCCCTTAGTAGTTTTTGTATCAAATAATTGTCACCGGCACTAATGCCGTACATCTTTTTTATTATCCCAGAAGCTCTCATTATTATCAATGAATAAGTTGGTTTGTCAAGTCCTGAAAACAAGGGATTTGATAACTACGGGCACGACCTGGGCGTCGGGAATAAGCTCACCTATATCTATATAATCAAAGTCCTGGAGTTCAATTCCATCTATTGAAAGCACAGGGCAGGGAGTTTTCATTTCGTTGGTCAGGATATTTCCCACAAGTCTTCCTACATCGGCATCGAAAACCAGGACCAGGGGTAACCCGTGTTCTATCGCCGGGCTCATGGCCGCGCAAATTCCTTCGCACAGGTTCCTGAGGTTTTCATAGGCAGGTCCCATTTTCCACCGGATGGCAATCGCAACACCAGATTCCTCCGGATTCAGGTCCTGCAGCGTGAAAGAGTCCAGGACAGCCGTTTTTATTTTTTCAACGGTAAGTCCTGTTTCATCGATCCGGGGGGCAACAACCAGGAGATTTCTGATGGGAAGCGCGTTATTATCGGAAAGAAATATAGTACTGCCGCTAACCTGGACGGTGTACTGAGATGCCCCTATCACCGTAGACCTTATCCTTTGCAAGCTTGGTTGAACAGGAATGGGAAATTCAGGTTTAAAACAAAGTTCTTTTATTTCTCCTGCCAGAATACGGCCCAGGTCGCCAAATTCATTATTCTCGCAATCGTAGATGTATTCCGACACCCCGCCGGAGAATATCAGGTGGTTGATGGGTCCTTTGAAGGTAATCGGGGGTGTTATCAGCAAATCCTTGGTCAACGGTGACAGCGGCCCCCTTTTAATAACTTCCACCAGGGAAACAGCAAGCTGCCTGCACACCTTGTGCTGGGTTTCATGATCCATGATATCGCCGAGTTTCAGGGAGAGGCCAAGACTCTTGAGGATTTGTTCTCCGGGAGCTTCTATGCGCACCAAATGGTCCTTGTCATCCAGGACAAAAAGCCGCGCACCGACATTTATGGCGGCGGTTTCAACAACTCCGCTGTCTCTGCATATAGCGAATTTGGAAGTTCCCCCTCCGACATCAACGTTTAATATGTTGTGGGATATCCCCTCACCGCCATAGGTAAGCTCCACGGCTCCGGAGCCGTAGGCAGCCATCTTGGCTTCCAGGTTAGGCCCGGCAACGGCACAGACAAATTTACCCGCCTGGGCGGAGAACATGTTGGCAATGGCCTCGGCGTTATCTTTCCGGGCTGTTTCACCGGTAATGATTACTGCCCCCGTGTTAACTTCCTCCGGTTTAATCCCGGACTCTTTATAAGCCCGGGCAATAAAGTCGGATAATTTTGCCGTATCGATAACATTGCCATCCAGAAAGGGCGTAATCAGGATGGGGGATTCATATAAAAGCTTCTTACTGACTATCTGAAAACGGCTGGACAGGGATATACCCTGGCGGCGAAGCACCAACTGGGAGAACAAAAGGTGGGATGTGGTAGACCCGATATCTATGCCGGCGCTGGTTAAAACTATGCGCTCGCTGGCCCATATGGGATGGGACTCATCAAGGAGCATTTGTTCCGATTCAATGTCCTCCGGACTGTGGGAGTGCCCGAACTCATGTCCGTTTCCGTTAGCCATTTGTAAATAATATGTCTTTCATTAATAACGATTCGCAAAGGTTTAAAAAAATTTAAGTGTGTTTATTTCAAACCAAAAACTGGGCCATCCTGGACTTCAATCCTTTTTTGGCCAGTTCTTTGCCAAACATTTTCTCAATTTCAGGTTCCTGTCCCTTATACTCTATCTGGTCTCCCCCGGACCTCACGTCCTCATCTATGCGGAAAATTTTCCCGAGTATATTTTTCCGGCTTCCCATGCGCAGGGCCAGGTATTTTGCCGGTTCACGGCCTGTATTAAAATGCTGGTGGAACCACCTGTCCGGAGGCACGAACATACTGCCGACTTTCCAGTCTATCTTCATTTTAGGCTGTCCCTCGGGCCAGATCAAAGAATATCCTGTGCCGCTGATGATAATAACGTTGGCGCCCGGACCGTGCCTGTGAGCTTTTTTGTAGGTTCCTTCGGGAAACTGGGAAATATGGGCGGCCATGGTGTTATCGGCCAGTTCATACCTGATATTGACTCCGCTGGCGCCACGTTCTTTCCAGTCGTATAACTTTGCCGTTCGGACATCTGGAACGAAATTAGTTTCCCATATCCTGTCCCTTGAACTGAAAAAATCCCCCGGACTTGTGAAATAATCATGCTCCCCGGAGTACCTGTCTTTAAAAACGAAGGAGTCCTTTAAAACGAAGTCCATGTTGTGAAAAAGGCTGACAACGAGGGGAGCGTTGGTGGCCCCCAGGTACCTCACCAGTTTATCTCCCTGCCCGTTGAAATGCTGGTGCCAGGCATTGATAGGGATTGCAAAAAGGCTTCCCTCCTGCCACTCGAAGGTCTGCCTGGTGCCTCCTTCGTTCCAGATGGTGGTAGCGCCCCGGCCGCTAAGGATATATATCATCTCTTCATACAGGTGGTGTTGCGGCTCGAGATTTTTACCTGGCGGGATTTCGCAAATGTACGCGTCCGTAGACCCCTCGCTGCCAACCAGGTTGATGAAGGCGCCATTGCCGCCCTTTCGTTTCCAGGGGCCGAGGGCGACTCCATTTAAGTCGTCAATATAATACCCTTTTATTACAGGCACACCTTCCGATTGAACCCACGCATCATAGGCTGACGGCCGGTCTATTTCGCTTTCGGGTCTTCTTTTTTCACCGGGTTCGGTTGTCATTTCGAATTATCCCCTTTCCGTTTAAGCGCCAGCGGCATTTACAGGAGTTCGTTTAAAAAGAATGTAAATCATAATTGGAAAAAGTCACCTGAAACGCCAGGCGGTAAAACCCGCGAAATTATGCTTATGCCTTGTTTTTTTATTTGTTCGGTAAAAGAAACATCAGCCGAACTCAACCGGATATCTAAGATAAAATAACGCCGGTCAAACGGTTCTCAGCCTCATTCCGAGGGCGCGGGCTATGACAGCGACCCCGATACAAATCACAGTGATGATTAAGCCCACGACCATTCCTTTCTCCGGGGACATTCCTATGTAATGTTCCAGCATCAGGATGGACAGCACACGCCACTTGGGTGAATAAAGTAACACAATGAGGGAAATATCCCGGATGGCTCCCAGGAAGATCATAACTGCCGTTGCGACGTAAGTGGGAATAAGTAAAGGCGCCATGATACGCCTGAACGAGTAAAACCATCCCGCCCCGGACATCTTAGCCGACTCCTCCAGTTCTTTGCTTATCTGGACCATGGAACCGTCCATGACGCGCACACCGACAGGCATCTCCTTAATAATCATGGCCAGGATAAGGATGTACAGAGTGCCGTACATGGCTTTAAATAGGGGGATTCCGCCCAGGAAGACCCAGAGCAAGCCAACTGCCAGGAGCAGCCCCGGGGTAGCCCAGGGAAGCCAGGTCATGAAATCAATTAATCCCTTGCCGCGTAGCTTGGTGCGAATGTTGATGTAGCTGAGGAACGAAAAGAAGGTCATCCCGATGACGGCGGCGG
>JAUYHV010000236.1 GCA_030689845.1 Dehalococcoidia bacterium | reverse complement strand
TAAAGATGCCGCTAAAAATAATCGGTTGGATTTAAAAAAAATCAAACCGGACCTAAAGCGACAGCTGGGTGTGTCTGAATAACAAGCTCATCCATAAGTTTATTAACATTTTTGTAATGGACTTTTTCAGCTTTTTTATATCATAAACTCTTAAATAATGTTCTACCTTAATGCAACCCGAATTGCTTCCGATTAGGGAACATGATTAGAAAAATAATACCCGGATTTATTGTGCACAAATTCCGGTTTCACCAGCGTCTGAAATGTTGTTGGACATCGCAACTTTTTTCCCCTCCGCCCCGCTATAGGATTTCCCTCACCCCAGATGGCAGGGCAAAATATGCTTTAACTACTGAATAAATCAACAGCTTCCCCTGCTATTCAAGAGAGTGTCGTCAATATTTCTTGACCTTGTAAACTTTACACAAAGCCGTCTTCAGCGGCCAGGCGCCGGTTATACTGTTACAGATATCAGGGTTGTCATCGATGACCACGTTAATATTTACTTCCCAAACCCCATGCAACCAGGGTTCCTCTCCGGGTAATTCCGGCAACCACCACCCGTGCTCGGCATGCACAATACTTGGATCCATTCCATCAAAAAGCGTGGCTTTTTGCCGGACCCTGCCCCTCCTTGTTTCAATCCAGACCCAATCACCTTCGCTGATATCCAGCGCCGCAGCCGTCTCCGGATGAATCTGGAGTAGTGGATCGGGATGCCTACTGCGCACAGAGTCAATTTGCCGCCATTCGGAATGGTAAAATTCCCGTGTTCTACCACCTGTGATCAGCGTTAAGGGGTATTCCCTGGCTAAATCGGGGTTGCTTACCTTGCTTTCGGTGGGTTCTTTAAAACTGGGTAAGGGTGGATAGTCCAGTTTTTCAAGTACCGTTGAATATAGCTCAACCTTCCCGGTGGGCGTAGCAAATCCTGTCCTTTCATATTTTTTATAACCGGGTTTTTTGTGCTCGCAGCGCACCGTGTAAACATACTCCTTATGTTTAAGACCTGTTGGAGCCAGGCGGGCATCATAATATTCTTCCAGGTCTTTCCATGGCCAGTAATCTCCCTGTCCCAGCCTTAACCCTAACTCCCGCCAGAAATCAAAGTCTGTTTTATGTTCATATTCTCCGGGTACCGTTTGCGGCACTGCAGCCTCGCCGGAAACCATGTAACGGTCGTAGCCGCAAAAATCCCAGAGTATCGGCCTCTCCAGCCAGCTGGACGAGGGAAGAACATAGTCAGCCAATTGAGCGCTCGGAGTCATCCAGAAATCTTTGACCACATAAAGGTCCAGGCTCTTTAGTGCTTTATATATTAACTTGGTGTCAGGCTGGGTTACCATGGGATTGCTGGCCATGGTGATTACTCCCCTGATAGGGTAAGGCTTCCCGGTAAGTATGGTACGGTACATTGAAGGACCGTGTGAAACAGAAGGTACGCCCGTGGTTTTACCCCACACCTTTTTCATATTCTCCGTAATTATCCTTTGTCCCTGCCAGCTAAGAAGTCTGAACCTGTCCGACGCTATTTGCTTCCCCTGCTGCTCGGGTGAAAACCTTATCCCGGGCTCAACTTCCCTGCAACTGATGATGGTTGGATGGGGACCTGTGAGTTCCTCCCCTCCCTCAACGTCAATATTTCCTGTGAGCCCGGCCAGTATCCACCGGGCTTGAAGAATCTCCCCGGCATTTTGTGACTGCTCGGTGGCCACTCCCTCAAGTATGGCCCCAGGACGGTTGCCAGCGTATATGCGGGCGGCTTCCCTTAACTTCTCGCTGGAGACCAGCGTTATTTTCTCCACTTCTTCCGGTGTGTATCGTTTGACATGTTTCCGTAACTGGTCGAAACCATGACACCATTTTTCAACGAAATCCTTGTCGTAAAGTCCTTCTTCAATGATTACATATATCATTCCAAGCAGCAGGGCGCAGTCAGTACCCGGCCTTAATTGCAGCCAGGTATCGGCGAGTGAGGCAGAGCGCGTAAACCGGGGATCTATAACTATAAGTTTCGTTCCCCTCTTTTTGGCATCCCGAATGACTTGAGCATTTATAGGGCGGGCGTTCAAGGGTTCTGCCCCCAGAAGTACAATGCATTTGCTTTTTGGCCCAACCGAATAATGAGAGAACATCCCGACTATGGCATTGGCCATCGTACTCCTGGGCATAAAGCAAATATTACTTGCACCCGCATAAGTCGGAGAGCCTCCCAACTGAGAAAAAAAACGGGCTCTCAAAGGGTATTCCTCCCTGTAGCTTGTCCCCTGGGTGTGAACAATAGCTTCTCCACCGAATGCATCTTTTATTTTTTGAATCCTTTCAGCTATCTCGTCAAACGCCTCGGTCCATGACATCCTTTGCCACTTGTTCTCTCCTCTTTCCGCGGCTCTTTTCAGGGGAAAATTAACCCGTTCCGGGTGATAGAACCATTCCTTTGCTGCCTTTAGCCTGGGGCACGCCCTGGTCCTTGGATAGACTTTCCTTGGCCAATCCGGGTCTTCCACCGCTTTTATCAACCTGCCGTCCTTTACATGAACCAGCACTCCACACTCACCCTTGCACCAAACGCAAACTGCTTTCTTTACCTCCTCAGACATGATCTCGCTCCTTTCAGCATTTTTGGATAAGCCGGTAATATCTCAACATATTTTAACAAGCTTCATTAATAATTGATATGGAGTTGTACTGAAAAGCAGTATATACAAAATTCGGACGAGCCCCTTGGTTAAAAACGGCAATCGCGTATGCCATCCTTTGCTTTGAGCAGGATAAGGCATATCCCCACGGACAAGGAAAATGGAAGGCAGAGAATTTTTAAGAAATTTGATTACAGTGGTGAAACCGCTTAAGAGCAGTTACAATTGTAAGAAAGCAGGTAACCGTCCCCAAAATAAATACTGGTCATGGTATTTTTTTGCCGGGTCATCGTTTTTTAAACCCACAGGAAAATGCGCCGGCCTTTTAAATATGCGGGAAATCCAGGTTTAAGGTTCTAATGATTCTATTTGCTCTCCAACTGCCTGTAACACCCCGGGAGGCAATACTTCCTCTGAGAGAGGCAGCAGCATGGTGTCCTCTTTTTCTATGTGAGCTCCCAATAGTCCCACAATATGGCGGGACAACATCTTAATTGACTGAATCGTATTTTTATTTTTACCCGTAGCGGTCTTAAAATCATCAATTTGTTCACTGAGAAGGTCTATGGCCTTCCATATAGATTGGTGTTCTCCCAGCATGGCTGACACAACACCTTCTCTCCCTATAACGCTGATGAGAGCCGGGAAAAGGGCTATTTCTTCCTGCCTGAAGTGGATATACAATTCCTTATTGAAGAATTGCATCACCTCCTCCAGGTTGGCTATAATTTGCTCATGGTCACTGGACTCTTCAATAGTATCAGCAACCCGGGAAAGGAGCTTAAGCTCGCGTTGTCCCGCCTGGTGCCCTATTTTTAACGGTGATAGATAGTCCATTGCCTCGCTTTTTACCGGTCTACTCACAAGCATTATATCAGGCAAAGTCAATGTCACAGGAACAATGGAACAAAAGTAACCTATATAATTTTTAATTTTATGGTTGCAAAACAACGGTTTAAGTGTTAAAAAGATTTTTAAAATGACACAGCTCAACTTATTGCACAAAGAAATTAACTGCCATTTTTACCTTACCTGTACGGCGCCTCTGTGCCCGAAGGATATGAACGCTGACAATAGTATCTGGTTCCCCGACGAACCGGTTTGCCGCCTCAGGAGCACTCCCGAATGGGTAAAAAAGCAGAAGAAAATCACCCGGCTAAAAAAAATTGAACGCAGCAATTATTTCACCGTTGACCTGTTGAACTCCATTATAAACATAAACAATCAACTTAAAGGTAAAGAAGTTAGTCAGCCACCCTCTAATGAAATAATTATTCGGCGACAAATCTCCAGGCAGAAAGACCGGGTAAAAAGAGCTGCCGCTTCCGTTAATTTGCGTTTCGATATTTGAGCCGTAGAATACCAATCTGTGAATATACGCAAGTTTTCTCGAATTGAAACCACCGGGATATTTAACTATATTCCCACTAATGGTCCGCGAGCATCTTTATGTAATCCCGAAAAACTAACGAAACGATTGAAATCAATCACATAGTCTACTTTTTGTGAACGTCCGCACAATTATTATGTACATCTTTTTATGTTCATGCTGTTGGATTAAAATTGCATAAGATCAAGAGTTTTTCCTCGAACACCTGGAAAATTACTCCCTATCGCTTATTTTTTATTATTTGATAGAAAGAAATATGTATGTCTTTTAAAGCGATGATCTTCGATGCCAGCGGTACTATTTTAGATGATATCGAAGCGGTGTGGAGGGCGAATGCCATGGCTTACGAAAGTTTTGGCATTGAAGGCGTTAACACCCTTGAAGCTTTCAAAGCAAAGTTCAAGCTGCCCATCCAGAAATTCCATACATCTAACGGCATTCCCCCCGACCGTGTCATAGATGTTGATTGCAAATTCAGGGAGTATTACCCCCGCTTTGCGCAAAAAGTAGATATCTTTCCGGAAGTTAAAGAAGTATTGAGAGAGCTTCAAAAGAAGGGGATACTCATGGGTATAGCTTCAAATATTCCCCGGCTTTTTTTAGCGGAGCATCTCAGTAAATTCGAAATAACGTCTTATTTCGACGTAATAACCGGGCAGGAGGACTGCAGCGAGCAAAAACCCTCGCCAAAACCCGTTATTGCCACCGTAAACAAGCTTGGAATAAAATCCTCTGAAGCCATATTTATTGGCGATATGGAAGAAGACATTATTGCCGGAAAAGCTGCCGGGGTAATGACGGCGGCAATCGTGCGTGATAAGAGTTATCATCCCCGGTGGCGCCTGGAAAAGCAGAAACCTGACTATTTTATTTCAAGTTTATGGGAACTGATGACGATCTTATCTTCCAGTTAAACCCCAACCTGTTCCGCCACACCCGTCCTTTATCTTGAAGTGATTGATAGCTCTTTTTGGAACAGCATCTTATCGGTGTTTTTTTCCAGGAGGCGAAAGGCCAGACTGGTCTTTTTCCCTGCCGGTTTGAGGTTGGCCCCCTGCTTGAACAAATACACTACTTCCCCGGGTTTCAGAAGCCATTCCTCCGCTCCCAAAGGGAGGAGACGGGTCCCGTCAGACTGTTCTACCTCATAAAATAAAAGCACGTTTTCATCCCCGGTGTTGACTATCCTGGCATTCAGGTGAAAAACGTCGACCGGGACACTGCCGTTATTAATCAATGGTAAATAATTCCCTGTAACGGGGTCGCGGTAGTTAATTTCGCCAATTTCCGCCTTTGGGTTTACCGCAGGAGGCGGCTGAGGGGTAGGCCTCGGAGACTTCGTTGTCCCAGGCGCTGGTCCGCCAGACTGCATTGCCGGCTGCCTTGAAGATGAAACATCCAGTTCGGGATAGCCACTGATGTCCACATCCTTCTTTATGAAAGGACGGGGAAGGAGAATTATGCCCAGCAATATTAGCAGGAGCAGCCCGTAGTAATAAACCCATTTATTCATTGAAAGGCTCTGATCCCCCACTAAAACCTGTTTCTCATGATGGCCTTTAATTATAAAGCAAGCACTATCATAAATCATAATTTGGGGGAAATGTAGTGCTCAATTTATCTAAGCCCGCCTCATATTTATTCGTTTTCCTTTACCGGGGAAATGGCGTTTTGTTATGGCAATTGCCTGACGGGCATCAATCTTGCAGCAAAGTATTTCCCGTTTGCTTCAACATACAAACATGGACCTGGCACTTTTGGGGATAGCCAAACACCCCCGGGTGGTATATCCCTTATTCTTTGCTTTATAATCTTGGGACGGGATTGAAAAAGTACTCCTGATTAAAAAGTAACCCTCCTTATTTAAAAATAGATTCCGGATGATGAAAAACATGCCTGGCAATATAGAGCTAATTAAGACTGATGTCCTTGTTATTGGAGGTGGAATCTCCGGCACTTATGCTGCCATCAAAGCCCGGGAAGCGGGGGCAAATGTAGTACAGGTAGACAAAGGACACGTGGGGAAAAGCGGTTGCAGCGCCTTCGCAGCCGGTGTGATGTTCGTCTTCATTCCCGGTGAAGATAACCTGGATGAGTGGTTTGCTGCCGAAGTCCGACACCGGGGCTTCCTCGTTCAACAAGACCGCCTTCAACGCCATTTCGAGCAGGTACACAGGATTATTGTCGAGATGGAGGGATTTGGCGTAAACTTCTTAAAAACCCCCGATGGAAAGCTGGACCGCAGCTGGGGCCGGGGCAAGTTCCCCCTGATTAAATTCCCGGGTATTCAACTCATGGAAGTTATGGCGAAAACGGCGAAAAAAATGGGTGTTGCCCAGGTCAATAAAACCATGATCACCGACCTTATCCCGGGGGGAGAAAGAATCAACGGCGCCATCGGTTTCGATTTGTTCACCGGTGAAACGCGCCTTTTTTTATCCGGGGCTACCGTTTTGGCGACGGGAAGTACCCAGTATAAAGGGCTGTCGCCCGGGCACCGGGACTGCACCGGCGACGGCTTCGCGATGGCTTTCAGGGCCGGAGCCAAACTCAGCGGCGCTGACGCCAATGACATTAATTACAATGCCTTCCCTGCCCGCTACGATATAGGGCCGGGAATGAATATGTTTGTGGGGCAGGGCGGCAAATTGATAAATGCCCGTGGTGAAAGGTTTATGCCTGTTTATCATCCCGGGTTGGCCGAAAGGGCGCCCCTCAACACACTGGCTCAGGCCTTCGCCATGGAAGCCTTGCAGGGCAAAACACCCATATACATGGACATGACCCATTTTAGTAAAGAACAGGTCCGGCAGATGAAGATTGTCCTGCCTTTAACCATGAAAATGTACGAACGGGCCGGCATCGTTGAAAATGAAAAGTTCATTAAACCTATCGAGTGGATGCTTACTGCGCCATACGGACGAGCCGGGTTAAGAGCCGGAAGTAACATGGACACAACCCTCGAAGGGTTGTTCGTGTGTGGTGAAACCGCAGCCATGCAGTCTTTTGCCTCAGGTCTTCCCGCATGTGCCAGTTCCGGTAGGGAAGCCGGAAAAGCCGCTGCTGAATATGCGTTGAAAAACCGGCGAGAACCGCAGGCATCCCCGGAACAGTTGGTAAAACTCAGAGAAACTATGCTCCAGCCTTTAAAAAGGAAAAACGGACCTGAGCCCGAACATATTATTCTTTCCTTGCTTGAAACCCTTACGCCATATAACACCCTGGTAATCAGGCACGAAACGCGCATGAAAAAGGCTCTTGCGACTGTCGAAGAGCTTAAAAATAACTATGCTCGCTTTATGGGGGCCTATGACCCCCATTATCTCAGGACAGTCCATGAGGTAAACAATATGCTGTTCACGGCAGAGGTCCAGTTGAAAAGCGCCATTTTCCGCCAGGAGTCCCGCATGGCTGCGAGGGAAGATTTTCCTTTTATGGACAATGACAACTGGCTTCGGTGGATTAACATATATAATGACGGGGGTTCGATAGGAATAGATACTGAAGAAGTACCCGTAAAGAAATACAAATTAAAACCCGCAAAAGGCAAAACCCTGTACCGGATATGGGATACGGTACGCCAATCTGGACTGGTGTCGATAAAAGACAACCGTGTCCAGTGGAATATCCCGGGGTAATTTAAATGGCCAGAGCATCACGTTATAACCAGGAACTGATCGATCGCAATTTCAGTAACGGTTTTTGGCAGAGGACAACCTTTTATGATTTGTTGTTAAGAAACGCATCGGCTTTCCCTGAAAAAGAAGCCGTCTCGGATAGCAGCCTTCGATTAACCTGGACATCTCTAAAACAAAGGATAGAAAGGCTGGCGCTGGGACTAATAAATGCGGGGTTAAAAAAAGATGAACTGGTTGTGGTTCAACTCCCTAACAGCGTGGAATTGTTTGCCGTCCGCCTGGCTTGCGAGGCTGCCGGACTTCTCTGCTTGCCTGTCTTGAGAACCTACCGCCATAAAGAGATGTTTTACATCCTCGATTACACAAAGGCAGCCGCCGTTATCGTGCCTTCGCGCTACCGTGACTTCGATTACCAGGACATGATTAAAAAAATGCAACCTGGTTTGCCGGAATTAAGGCTCCTTTTTACAACCGGCACGGAATCTGGAAGCGGTTTCATATCCCTTGAACAAATGTCCCAAAAACCGTTGGAAAATCTTTATCCTCGCGAATACCTGAAAACAACCCGTTGTCCGCCAACGGAGTTTTCCCTGGTGCTGCTCACCAGTGGTACGACAGGACTTCCAAAATTCGTGGAAAATCCTGTGTGCGCCACCATGCTGCGTGACAGGGCCATAATGGAAATACTTAAGATCGGAGAAGAAGATGTTATAGGTGTTTTTTTTCCGGCCGCAGGAGGGGCGAATGCCAGGGCTTATTATGGTTCCATCATCGTTGGAGCCCGGGTGGTGATGATGGAGCACTTTGACCCCGCGGAAGCCTTGAAATTAATTGAAAAGGAAAGGATAACAATAGCACCCCTTGTCCCGGCCCAGTTGATTATGATGGCCCGGCATCCAGAACTTTCCAGGTATGACCTGAGGTCTTTAAGACAGGTGCTGGTAACGGGTGCGGCATTGCCTTACGAGGTTGCCCTTGAATGCCAGCAAAAGTTCAAGTGTTGCTTAATTCCAAACTACAGTTCCATCGACTGCTCCGTCGGCTGCGTTGGTTCTCCATCAGACCCCGTTGAGGTGCGGCTCCGGACAGTGGGAAAACCCTTCGGCGAGGGAGAACTGAAAATAGTAGACGAGCATGGAAATGAAGTGCCTCAGGGAGAAATCGGCGAAATTATGTTAAGAGGCCCCGCCGGAGCTTCGGGGTATTACAGGGACCCCGAGGCAACGCGGCAGGCCTGGAGCCCGGATGGCTGGTTCAGGATGGGCGACCTCGGCAAAATACATGAATCCGGCAATCTTATGCTTTTAGGCCGTAAAAAAGATATCATAATAAGAGGAGGACAAAACATCTATCCCATAGAAATAGAAAACCTTTTATCGAACCACCCTTCAATATCGGCCGTTGCCGTAGTTGGAATGCCTGAAAGCGTGATGGGAGAAAAAGCCTGCGCTTATGTTGTTCCAAAGCAAGGACTCAGTTTTTCATTCGAAGAAATGATTCTTTTTTTAAAAAATATCGGCATTGCCCCCTTTAAAATGCCCGAGAGATTGGAGATAATAGATAGATTACCTTATGTTGCGGGAGGACAAAAAATAGATAAGGCGGTATTACGCCAGGATATAATAAACAAATTAGTATAGTGTCTCATAAATGGCCTTACAATCTTTGCCATTCCGGGCTTGACCCGGAATCCAGTCTGTTGCTCTGGATTCCCGCTTTCGCGGGAATGACACCAATGGCACCGAAAATTGTAAAGAGATATTAGAGACACTACATTAGTTGGAGAAGGTCTTTATTCCGGCCAATAATAAATAATAAAGGAGGCTAAACATGTTTAAAATATTAGTGGCAACCGACGGATCTGGATACGCGTTTCAGGCTATCGATTACGTGAGAAATCTTGCTGAAAGGATAGCCGACTGTGAAATTACCCTGGTCAACGTTGCTGACACCACCAGCTTACCGGTATCTCTTGCCTCAACCAACCTTCCCGAAACGGGTTGGGTAACGGTTGATGTGGAAAGAGGCGTCGAAGCCTTAATCAAGCAGATGGAGGCCGAAAGCAATAAAATATTGGAGGACTCCCGTTCAAAACTCCTGGCGATCGAAAAACCTGTCTACCTGGTTTCTCTTAAGGGTTCTCCCTGGAAAATGATTTGCGATTTAGCGGAAAAAGAGAATTTCGATCTCCTCGTCATGGGTTCCCGGGGACGCGGACGAGTCGCCGGCCTGCTCATGGGAAGCATCAGCGAAAAAGTACTCCATTGCTCCACCTCCCCCGTTCTTATCATCCGGGGACAAAAGGAATAGAAAAACTGATAATCTCGCCCGCACCTCTTGACATTCCTGTTTATTTATGTCTATACTTAGGGCAATTAGAAAGATGCGTTAAGATCGAAGGTATAAATGCAGATTATTACTTCATGGTTGACTAAGTGTATTGAATATATTCCGGTTTCTGATCCATCAGGGGCTCATCAATTGTGTTAATTTTAAGGGGAGGGTAATTTTAGCAAGCTTGAACGTTTCATTTTCCCGGTAAGCTTGCATATTAAGATTTATCCATCGGAGCTTGTTTTTGAAGGGAGAGCAAATGAATAAATGGTTTAAATTGTTGGCTCCATTTGTTATTATCATCTTTATGGCAGGATGCACCAGGGCAGTGCCATCACCGGTTCCGACGCCTCAAGCTGTTCCAACATCCACCATAAAATCCGCTGTATCACCAACTCCGCCAACAACCCAGACCCAATTGCCCCCAACCCAGGTGATAACTCCTCGCCCCATAACGACGCTTGAACCCCCAAAAGTGCCTCAACAGCCTTATTTTAAAGGAAAAACAATATCCATAATCGTGCCTTTTTCCGCTGGCGGTGGAACTGACACGATAGCCAGGATAGTTGCGGGTTTACTTCCTAAGTACTTGCCGGGAAATCCCAGTGTTGTGGTTAAAAACAGTCCGGGTGGAGGCGGAGCTTCTGCTACAAATTCGTTCTACATCAAATCCAAACCCGACGGTCTTACATTATTACAGGCGAGTTCCTCCCAGATTGCGGTTGCTATGAGAGGCATGGAAATAGCCAGGTATGATGTAACCAAGTTTCGTTATATTGGGAATGTTAGCCGTGCTGAAGCGATTCTCGTGGCAAACAAGGCTAAAATCAAACAGTTGACCACTCCCGGCGCTGAACCTTTATATATAGGTTCAAGAGATGGACAGGAAGCCTGGAACGCTATGCTCATGTGGGGAAAAGAGTTCCTGGGATGGAACGTCAAATGGATACTGGGATTCGAGGGTACAGGTGAGATAGAACTGGCATATCGCCGCGGCGAACTCGATCTGCTTACGACTCAAAACGTCTTTATGTTAAAACCGCTGATTGAGGAAGGTCAGGCGGAACCCGTTGCCCAGGTAGGTATATATAAGAACGGTAAATTCGAAAGACGCCCGGATTTCCCGGATGTCCCGACATTCGTAGATGTCCTTGGTGATAAGCGCCCAACAGGAGTACCATGGCAGGCTTATATGTCCTGGGTCGGCCCAACTATGTTAGATAAATTTATCTTGGCACCTCCAGGCACTCCTGATAATATTATCAAAATCCTTACAGATGGTTTTACCGAGGTTAGTAAGGATCTAAAATTTGATGAAATGGTAACAAAAACCATGGGGAAACCCTACGACGTTGGTGTTGGGAATGAAACAGAAAATATTGCCAAAGAGTTAATGGCCACTCCCAAGGAAGCCCTTGATTATGGTGTCAACCTGCAAAATAAGCTCGGATTTGGTGTTCAATAAATATAGTTTATACAATCTATATATCAAACTTTGATTGGAGGACGCAACAATGAAAAAAAGGTGGTTCCTGTTATTAAGTATTTGTCTGGTTCTAATTGTGCTGGTTTCTTGCACTCAACCAGCGCCGGCACCTACCGCAGCTCCTCAGCCAACCGCGGTTATAACAGCACAGCCTACCCAGCCCCCGGCTCCAGCCCCGGGCAGGACAGCGGCGCCAGCGCCCGTCGTGACGCCCCGCCCGACTTCCCCTGCTCCCGCCGCCACCCCGCAGAAACCCTATTATGAGGGAAAAACCATTGAACTTATGGTTGGTTCTGCTGCCGGAGGCGGTACGGATACCATGGCCAGGTTCACTGCGGCCTACATGCCCAAATATATACCAGGCAAACCCAAAATGATCGTCCGTAATTACGCCAGCGCTCAGGGCGTTGTGGCTGCCAATACGTTTATGGAAAAAATTAAACCGGACGGCTTTACCCTTCTCCAGGATTCTTCCGGAACGATAAGCCTGCAAATAATGAGGGAACCCATTGTCAAATACGACCTGAGGAAATTCAGGGCCGTCGGACACGTTGCCCGGGCAGAGAGCGTCCTCATGATAAAAAAGGGATTGAAAGGCCGCTTAACAGACCGGAACGCCGAGCCTATTGTTAACGCAACCCGCGCCGGCAGCGAAACATGGCAGTCGCTACCCCTGTGGGGAAACGAGTTCCTCGGTTGGAATGTCCGCTGGCTTCCCGGGTTCGCCGGGAACCCAGAAATGGAACTTGCCCTGCGCCGGGGGGAAATCCACATGTTCGGCACCGCCAATGCCTACGTCCTTAACCGGTTAAAAGATGAAGGAGAGGTTGAACTGCTCGTCCAGATCGGTAGCATCAAGGGCGGCAAATTTACCAGGCGTCCCGATTTTCCTGACGTTCCCACCCTTGAAGAACTTTTGGGGGATAAAAAACCAACAGGAATACCATGGCAGGCCTACCTGGCATGGGTAGGTCCCGGCCTGGTTGACAAAAACCTTGCCGCACCACCCGGCACCCCGGACAATATTATGAAAATATTAATAGATGCCTTTGAAAAAATGACCAGGGACCCCACCTTTGTTGCCAACGTAAAAAAGACCGTCAGCGAGGTTTATGATGTCGGCATAGGTAAGGAAACCGAGGAGATGATGGCCAATATCCTTGACGCACCCCTGGAAGCCATCGAATATTCCAAGAGCCTGCAGAAAAAATATAAGATTATAAGCGATTAAAAGGTTTTCGAGTTACTCCATGAAGCCCCCGGCTAATGGTAACAACGTTATACAAACCATTAGCCGGGAGTGTCATGCCATAAGCTATTGTTGTTATAACGTTTAAATTCAGTATTAGTTATGTGTTTTGATAAAGGCCGTTAAAACCCTTTGAAAGGAGAAACAGAATGAAAAAAATACCGCTTTTGTTCCTGTCTGTCAGCCTGACAATTCTTTTACTCGTCAGTTGCACTCCTTCTTCAACCCCTGCACCGGTGTCCCCAGCACAGCCGGCAGCAACGCAGCCGGTACAGCCCGCGGCCACAACCCCACCACCCGGCGCGGCAGCAACTCCCCGACCCGCGGCTACTCCCGCTCCAACAGCCGCTGCAACACCCCAGACCCCTTACTACCAGGGTAGAACTATCGAAATCGTCGCCGCCACCGCTCCCGGTGGCGGTACAGACACCACAGCCCGTATCGTAGCGTCATATCTCCCTAAATACATCCCCGGCAACCCGAAAATCCTGGTCCGCAACGTCCCGGGCGCGGGTGGAGTGGTAGCTATGAATACTTTGTTTGAAAGGACCAAGCCCGATGGCTTAACGTTAATTCACGGTTCCTCCAGCTTAATCAATAACCAGCAAAGGGGCCGGGAGACAGTTCACTACGACCTCCGCAACATTAAACCTATCGGCAACATCGGCGGCGCGGGACCAGTCGTCGGCATCAGCAAAAAAGCCGCCAGCCGTTTAAAAGACCCGAATGCCGAACCCGTAATAATGGGTACGAGATCCGGGGAGGAGACTTTTAATCTGATACCCCTTTTCGGCAGGGAATTCCTGGGCTGGAACGTCAAGTGGCTCACGGGATTCGGCGGTACAGGGGAAATCGTCCTGGCGTTTCTAAGGGGAGAGGTGGATATGTTCGGTGACGGCCAAAATGTTAAGATGGTCATGGAACAGGGACTTGCCGAGACTGTTGCCCAGATAGGGATATACGAAAAAGGCAACTTCAAAAGGCGTCCCGATTTTCCCGACACCCCAACCATGGTCGAGGTTCTCGGTGATAAAAAACCCTCGGGTATTGCCTGGCAGGGATACATGGCAACCCTGGCCGCCCAGTTTGTTTTTAAATTCACCGCTGCTCCTCCGAAGACCCCGGACAACATTGTGAAAATCCTCACGGATGCCTTCACACAGATGAATAAGGACCCGAAGTTTCACGAGATGCTGGTTAAGACATTTGCCGAGGAATACGAAGTCAATATCGGTGAAGGTACTCTGGACCTGATTAATGAGGCCCTTAACGTGCCCATGGAGGCAGCTACGTATCCCGATACCCTTCTGAAAAAATTTGACGTCATTAAATAAAAATTCTTGTACAAACAGTTGTTTTTCTGTTATGCCTGTGATATATTCTGGGTTAAAAGAATTTGGGGGGCCGGGTAATTCTTTAACCCGCAAACGGATTTCAGTTAGAAAATGAAAGTGAGGGAATATGAATAAAAAAGTGGTCTTCTTTATCTTTAGTCTCATCGCTATCTTAATAGTCGGCTGCGGTCCAAAAGTTACCCCGCCACCCGCGGCGCCAACACAGGCCGGCGTTACGCCCAGGGCAACTACGCCTCCCCCGGGAGTCGCCACCCCCAGGCCCGTTACCACGCCCGCCCCTTCTGTCCCCACCCCCCGGCCAACCGCGCCCTCGAGTACTCCCTTTTATCAAGGTAAAACCATTGAATTTATCGTCGAGTCGGCAGCAGGCGGCGGTACCGATACCATCGCCCGTATAACATCGGGAATTATGCCCAAGTACATTCCGGGGAACCCTAAAATCGTCGTACGGAATGTACCGGGCGCAGCCGGTGGAATTGCCAATAACATTTTCTACACGAAAACAAAGCCCGACGGTTTTACGCTGCTCCAGAACTCTTCATCCCCAATTTCCATGCAGCTTCGTGACCGCTCCAT
>JAUYHV010000234.1 GCA_030689845.1 Dehalococcoidia bacterium | reverse complement strand
CTGATGCTGCCAGGTTAGCCCTCTCACCGGTATTCCTCTTTTTCTTTTCTGAAATGTATCCCGCAGTATTAAGACTTTAGTCGTATCTTAAGAAAAAATAAACATGTATCGTATTAAAACATCGTCAGCAATCAGCGCCGGATTATAAAAAAACCAGGAGGATACAATGAACACTAATGTAAATGTATTTGAAGAATTTCGCCAGGACCACCGACAGGTAAGGGACAGTCTTCTGGAAATAGCCGGATACCTGGAAAGTGCCGATATTGATAAAGCCAGGGGAGTTCTGGACAGAATCAATAAAATGGTCGGCCCTCATTTTCGCTTTGAGGAAGAGGACCTCTATCCTGCCCTCAGAATATTTCTGGGCGAGTATGTCGATCAGCTATTGGGCGAACATGATGGAGCTATAGGCGCCGCCAAGGTACTGGTTACTTTGCTGGGAAAGGACACTATTACCCCGGAGGAAGGCAAAGAAGCCGCCAAGGCAGCCAGGGCTCTGCTGGTTCATGTGAGCAATTGCGACGGTTTAGCCATATTGGGTGAGCGGCTGCCTGCTCAGGAGTTAACCAGGCTCGGAGCGGCCCTGGCCACGTCCCGAGAGGCGGGCGTCACGCTTTTAGACTGGGCTGAAACCATTAGAAAATAATAATAATATTTAAAACTTATGGGAAAAAACGGTACGAACCTGCCGGAAAAAGGCACGCTTATAATTAGCAGCGGGTCGTGGGAAAGGTTTGATTACGCCCTCTCTATAGCTATAACATCCCTGGCGTCCGGTATGGAATTTCATGCCCTGTTTACTCACGGAGCTTTGAAAAGGCTGGTAAAAGGGCAGACTGATGTCATCCGGGATGAAACCACGACTGAGATAAAAGATGGAATCCAGAAGGGGCTGGCGAAAGGGACCGTGGAGCCTCTTTCCAGCATATTAAAAGAAGCGAAATCCTTTGGCTTAAAAATATATGCCTGTCCTGCGGCAATGGCAAATCTCAACATAGCTCGAAATGAATTAATTGAGGAAGTGGACAGCGTTAAAGGCTTGGCCAGCTTCCTCCAGATTGCCAGGGAGGCGACTCTTAACTATTATATTTAACATGTCTTCTTGAGGATAGCCGGGAACATAAATAGATATTAAAAAAACAACACTTCTCTGTTAGTTGTGTTCACTATTTATCTCTATCGGGAAAGCGTTATAATCTTAATAGTGGTTAATGTCCCTTTTTAACGAAAAATTTTAGAAACAAAAGTTGCCGGGCTCTTTGACGAGAATTGATACGGCGAAAAACAGGAGGATACTACTTATGAAAAAAGCAACCCCCGGGTCTAAAGAGAAGGTTAATATTGAAGACAGTAATAATATGGTGGACAAAGAAATACGTGCTTCACTTATTAAGGGCAAGCTCCCCTGTGCTGTGGCTTTTAAAATAGCAGAAAAGGCCGGTGTTACCACGGGAACAGTTGGTGACCGGACAGATAAGTTAGATTTAAGGATAGTTAAGTGCCAGCTTGGATGTTTTGATGTGGAAAAAGCCAAGCGTCCCGGCCTGGATGCCGTGAAAATAGAAACGGAATTAACGAAAGTATTGCAGGACTCCATGGTAAACCAGCAGTTGACTTGTTTCCAGGCTTTTGAGATAGCCGGGAAAACCAAAGCCAGCCGCATGCATATTGGTGATGCAACGACAAAGTTAAAAATCCGGCTCATAGAATGCCAGCTCGGCTGCTTTTAACGTCGTAGCTCCAGTAGCGCCGCTTGCCGGCGGATAACCTGTTGAAGTTAATATGAAATATTTATTGATATATAAACATGGCTAAAGTACTAAAAGCGCCACGCATGGAGGCATGTATCAGTTGCCTGAACTGTATGCTGTCGTGCGCCAGGGTAGTATGGAAAAGCCTCTCTGTCGAGCGAAGTTCTCTAAGAATACGGACCGTTGGAGGTTTTCAGACTTTCAATGTGGCGGATACCTGCCTGGCCTGCCCCTATCCTGCCTGCGCTGAGGCCTGTCCCACGAAAGCCCTGGAGGTAAGAAAAGGTGGTGGGATAACCGTACATCCCGAAGTATGTATCGGATGTAAAGATTGTATCGAGGCTTGTATCAATAAGTCCCTCAAATTCGACGAAGAGTTAAGACTACCCATTTGCTGTACTTACTGTGGTATTTGCACCCATTTTTGTCCTCATGATTGCCTGGAAATGGGGGATACGGAAGAATAATATGCTGGGCACAAATTACATCAAAATACTTCGCCTGAATTTAACGGATAAGACCATTTCCATCGAAAGGCGTGATGATCTTTTAAGGGATTACCTGGGAGGGCTGGGAATAGCCGCCAAGCTCCTGGAGGAAAATGTTAAGCCGGACAAAGACCCCCTTGATCCTGGGCAGCCCCTGATATTCGCAATAGGGCCGATGAATACTTATTTCCCGGTAGTTAGCAAAGTTGCCTGCACTTTCAGGTCTCCACTTACCGGTAACTACGGTGAGTCACACGCGGGCGGCCGCTTAGCCATGTCCATCCTTTCTGCCGGGTATGATGCCCTGGTCATAACCGGAAAATCCGACAGGCCGGTTTACCTTTCCATCACCAACAGCTCTCTAAAATTCGAAGATGCCAGCTACCTCTGGGGCAGACCCGTGGAGGAAACGGGGCAGATTTTGCGCGACCGGGAAGCGCACATTGGTTCCGGGAAAAGAAGCATTATCAGAATTGGACCGGCGGGAGAAAAACTGGTCCGTTTTGCTGCTGTTAACGTGGATACTTACAGGCATTTCGGCAGATTAGGCGTCGGGACAGTGATGGGGTCCAAGAACCTAAAGGCCATTGCCATCGGCGGCAACAACACGTACCACGCCGCCAACTTGAAAGACTATTCCAGGCTTTTTCACCAGATATTTCGCCATATTAATAGCTCTCCCGTGATGAAAAAATATCATGACCTCGGAACGTTACAAAATATTCTTCCCCTTAACGCTATTAAATCCCTTCCCACCAGGAACCTGAAAACAACTACCTTTGAACACGCTGAGGAGATTTCGGGGGAATCCATGGCTGAAGAGTTACTCCTGCGCAAATTCGCCTGTGTAAGCTGTCCGGTTGCCTGCATCCACGTTGGTTTGCTGAGGGAGCAATACCATCCCGGCCACGATTACCAGTATAAGCGCATTGTCTACGACTATGAACCGGTGTATTCCCTTGGCCCAATGATAGGTGTCGGAGATAAGAAAGATATCCTCACCCTGATAGATAAAGTTGAAGAATATGGCTTCGATTCTATGTCCATAGGCCCTATCCTCTCGTGGATGACGGAAGCTTATGAAAAAGGGTTGATCAGCGAACAGCAAACAGGGATTCCCCTGGCTTTCGGGGATGTTAAAAGTTACCTGGATGTTATAGACAGGATCGTCAGGCAGGAAAATCAATTTTATAAAGATATCGGTGATGGTGTGGCGGAAGCATCTAAAAAATACGGCGGGGAAGATTTCGCCCTCCACGTGGGTAAAAATGAGATAGCAGGATACCACACAGGATATGGGGCCCTCCTGGGATATGCTGTAGGAGCCAGGCAAGGCCATCTGGATAATGCCGGCTACTCTTTTGACCAGGAAACCCGTGACTACGATTTTGATAAATTAATACTCGACATAATTGTTGAGGAACAAAACAGGGATTTTCTGCAGACACTGAACATTTGCCTTTTTGCCCGCAAAGTTTACATGGATAAACAACTGGTCTCTGATTGCCTGAAGTCCCTGGGAATCAATAGGACCCCCGAGGAACTCATCCAGTTGGGCGAGCGTATATGGAAATTGAAAAACCAGATTAAGGGCAAACTCGGCTTTAATCAGAATGATATCAAGTTTTCTAAAAGGTTTTTTGAAACGGAGACCATGCACGGGTTACTGGACGAGTCCAGGCTATATGAATTGATGCAGCAGTATATTAAAAAAAGGGATGAAATAATGGAGTCAATCCCGGGGCTGTGACTTGCAGTCATCACCTGAACGGGATTCTCGACTTCGCCGGGAACAGCATGAGGAGCATACCCGCATGGTAGCTGAATATCGCTATCCAGGCATTGTGAAACAGCAGTAACCCCACGCCCACCGTTAGATACGGGATGCAGGGAGATACCATCTTTTTAACAGTAATAGTACCGTCAACCATGTCAGAGAACTCCCGGGAATTATTACCCAACCGTTACCCCGGTTGGCGACTCTTTTCTCTTAGCCGATTTTATCAATTATTTGACAGAATTCCGGTTTCAGGTTAATATTTACCCCGAAGATATATTCTCATGGTTTTTTCGGAGTAATCGGCCTGTACTATACACAGGCTTAATCATACAGCGCAAGCCTGGAGCAACCATAGATGAAAGAGGTGTATAAACTGTACAGGAAGATTCTTATAGCGGCTGTACTGCTGCTTTCCCTGGCGGTTCTTTTACCGCTTCACCTGGCGGTGGAGTCAGGGCGACAGGCCGCAGCCAGCACAGCTCTCTATTTCGATTCGGATTCCTCCGGCACCCTGTATTCGGAGGCAGGCGGGGCTATTTTTAACCAGAAGTGTAAAGTTTGCCACAGCATCGGGCAGGGAAGAATGCTGGGGCCGGACCTCAAGGGTGTGACGGGGAAACGGGACAGGGAGTGGCTGGTGCGCTTTATTGTTGCCCCTGACAAGCTTATTGCCCAGGGGGACCCAATTGCCGGGGAACTTTTAAAGGAATACGGCATTCCGATGCCCAACCTCGGACTTTCGGGAAAAGACGCAGGGGAGGTCCTGGATTATATAGACGAGCAGTCGGGAAGCAGCGGAAACTCCTTAACTCCTGTTTCACCCCCATCCACGGTCGGCACTGTTCCTCCCGAAATCGGGTCAAACCCTCCTGCGGGCAAGCCTACAGTGGCTGCCGCGGCTACTTCCGGTGACGCCGGTCACGGAAAGGATATCTTTACAGGCAGGGTTCCCCTGAAAAACGGAGGCCCGTCATGCTTGAGTTGCCACAACATAAGCAGTGCCGGCGCCCTGGGCGGTGGGGTGGTGGGGAAAGACCTTTCGGATAGTTACAAAATACTGGGTGATGCCGGGCTCAACGCTATTTTGAAAACGGTTCCGTTCCCCATGATGAAGGAAATTTACACCCAAAAACCGCTTACCGATGGAGAAACAGCCAGCTTGATGGCCTTTTTTAAAGAAGATAATCCTGCCGAAAAAACCGGCCAGGGGAAAAACACCGCTGTCCTGTTCCTGATCGGCGCTGCCGGGGCTTTGGTGGTTATCGGAATATTTCAGCTTGCGTGGCGCAAGCGGCTGTATGGCGTTCGACGCCGACTGGTTAAAGGAGACTCGAAATGAGCTGGATTCAAGATATAGTCAGTCCGAAACAGCGAGGATGGGAGGACTTTTACCGCAACCGGTGGCAGTACGATAAAATCGTCCGTAGCACCCATGGCGTCAACTGCACCGGCGGCTGCTCCTGGAACGTGTTCGTCAAGAACGGTATCGTAACCTGGGAAATGCAGGCTCTGGACTACCCCGATTTTGACAAGGACATCCCGCCTTACGAGCCGAGGGGCTGCCAGAGAGGCATCTCCTTCTCCTGGTACCTTTACAGCCCTATACGAGTCAAGTATCCTTATATACGCGGCATATTGATAGACCTGTGGCGCGCTGCCAGGAAAATACACGCCGACCCGGTTGATGCCTGGGCAAAAATAGTGGAAAATCCCACGGACCGCGCCTGGTACCAAAATGCCCGCGGCAAAGGCGGCTTGCGCCGCTCTACCTGGGACGAGGCCCTGGAGATAGTCTCCGCCTCCATGCTGTACACGGCCAAAAAGCACGGCCCGGACCGCATAGCCGGGTTTTCCCCGATACCGGCCATGTCATACCTCAGCTACGGCGGCGGTTCCAGGCTCTTGCAGCTCTTCGGAGGCGTTAATTTAAGTTTTTACGACTGGTATTGCGACCTTCCGCCGGCGTCGCCGGAAATCTGGGGCGAGCAGACCGATGTCCAGGAAAGCGCCGACTGGTACAATGCAAAGTACATCGTTTCCATGGGAGCAAACCTTAACATGACCCGCACCCCGGATGTCCACTTTGCCGCCGAGGCCCGCTATGATGGAGCCAAGTTCACCGTTTTGGCGCCGGACTTCAGCCAGGTGGCCAAGTATGCCGACTGGTGGATACCTGTCAACCCGGGGCAGGACGGAGCCTTCTGGATGGCGGTTGACCACGTTATATTGAAAGAGTTCTATGTCGACCGCCAGGTACCATATTTTGTAGACTACATCAAGAAGTACACAGACTCACCGTTCCTGGTTGTCCTGAACGAAAAAGGGGACGGGTATGAAGCCGGTAAACTCCTCCGTGCCGGCACTATCGACCGCTATGCGAAAGTTGAGAACGGCGACTGGCGGTTCCTGGTCATGGACAAGAATTCCAACAGCGCCAGGATGCCGAAAGGTAACATCGGGGCACGCTGGGCCAAGCATGAGTCCGGGAAATGGAACCTGGAGATGAAAGACGGGGTTGACGACTCGGAACTGGACCCGGTACTCAGCTTCCTGGACAGCAAAGACGGCGTTGCCCAGGTGGAGTTTCCTGAATTCGAATCGTTAACCATTGCCAGGCGCGGAGTTCCCTTCAGGTATATCGAAACGACACAGGGTAAAGTGGCCGTGACTACTGCCTTCGACCTGCTAATGGCCCGCTTCGGCGTCTCCCGCGGGCTGCCCGGGGAGTACCCGGCAGACTACAATACCGATGCAGTCTACACTCCTGCCTGGCAGGAAAAACATACGGGTATTAGCAGTGATACGGTGGTAAAACTCGCCCGTGAGTTTGCCGGCACCGCCGAAAAAACGGGCGGAAAATGCACCATTATCATCGGCGCCGGGATCAATCACTGGTACCACAACAACCTTATTTACCGCTCCGCAATTACTTCGCTGATGCTCACGGGGTCCGTAGGTGTCAACGGGGGAGGTCTTGCTCACTACGTGGGCCAGGAAAAACTGGCAGCCGTAGCGCCCTGGGCCTCCATCGCTTTCGCCACAGATTGGGTTGCCCCGCCCCGGTTGCAGAATGCTCCTTCGTATTACTATGTTCACACGGACCAGTGGCGCTACGAAGGTCCTTTTACCAACTATCAGCGGCAGCCGGGCGATAACCCCCTTGCCAGCGGGCATACCATGGATATGCAGGCCAGGGCGGTACGCCTGGGCTGGCTGCCTTTCTACCCCCAGTTCAATAAAAACCCTTTCACCGTCGTGGAGGAAGCCGAAAAAGCCGGGGCAAAAACGGATGAGGAAATTACAAAATGGGTGGTCGACCAGTTGAAAGAGCGGAAGCTGAAATTCGCTGTTGAAAATCCTGATGCTCCCGAAAACTGGCCGCGGATGTGGCTAATATGGCGCGGCAACGCCCTGATGTCCAGCGCCAAGGGGCATGAGTACTTTTTGAAACACTTCCTGGGCACCAGTTCAAATATCAACGCCGAAGAGGTTGCCAAAGGCACCGTTAACGACGTTGCCTGGGAGGAAAACTCGCCCGAAGGTAAAATCGACCTGCTGGTAGATATCAATTTCAGAATGGATACCACCGCCCTTTACTCGGATATCATTCTCCCCACCGCGACATGGTACGAAAAAGACGATTTGAACTCCACGGACATGCATACCTATATGCACCCCCTCTCCAGGGCGGTCCCGCCCGCCTGGGAGGCGAAGGCTGACTGGGACATTTTCAAGGAAATAGCTAAAAAAATCAGCGAACTCGCTCCGTCAACATTCAGCGGGGTGGTGAAAGATATTGTCGCCATTCCTCTACAGCACGATACCGTTGATGAAATTGCCCAGCCGGAAATTAAAGACTGGGCCAAAGGAGAGTGCGAACCCATCCCCGGTAAGACCATGCCTCACCTTAAAGTCGTTGAGAGGGACTACGCCAACCTGTATGACCGCTTTATTTCCTTCGGTCCACGCGCCCGGCAGAATGGCATTGGCGCTCACGGCGTTAACTGGGCTATCCAGGACTTCTATGACGAAATGCTGGAGAGCGCCCCATCCCGGGAATGGAACGGGGTCCGTTATCCCTCGCTGGAGGAGGCCCGCGATGCTGCCAACGTAATCCTCTACCTGGCTCCGGAAACAAACGGAGACGCTGCCTACAGGGCATTTGAGGCCGAAGAGCACAAGGTCGGGCTGCCGCTGAAAGACCTGGCGGAAGATACCCGGGGCGTCAATTACAGTTTTAAAGATATCCAGGCACAACCGAGGCGCCTCCTTAACAGCCCCTGCTGGTCAGGCCTCATCAACGGCGGCCGCACTTATTCTCCCTACTGCCTCAATACTGAACGGCTTGTCCCGTGGCGGACATTAACCGGGCGACAGCAGTTCTACCTGGACCATGAGCTTTACCTGGCTTTCGGGGAAAACCTGCCGACCTATAAACCCAACCCTGACCCCCGTGTTTACGGCGACTTTGTAAAAAGCAAGGCCGAAGGTAAAAGCATCATGCTGAATTACCTGACTCCCCACGGAAAATGGCATATCCATTCAACTTACTATGATAACGAACTGATGCTGACCCTTTCCCGGGGTATCGAGCCTTTCTGGATTAATGAAGAAGATGCCGTGTCCATCGGCGTAAAGGACAATGACTGGGTGGAGATATACAACGACCACGGTGTTGTCGTAACCCGCGCTGTCATAAGCGCCCGTATACCTAAAGGAACCTGCATTATATATCACTCGCCGGAACGCACCATTTCCGTGCCCAAGTCACCCCTCAGGGGAAACCGCCGGGCCGGCGGGCACAACAGCCTGACCAGGGTCCGCTTGAAGCCGGTCCTCATGGCTGGCGGTTACGGGCAGTTTACTTATGCTTTTAACTACTGGGGGCCGACCGGCGTAAACCGGGACAGCTATATCCTGGTACGAAAACTTGAAGGCCAACCGGTCTGGTAGGAGAAGAAAATGGACGTCCGAGCACAACTTTCAATGGTCTTCCACCTCGATAAATGTATCGGCTGTCATACCTGCAGCCTTGCCTGTAAAAACGTTTGGACTTCACGGGAGGGTACCGAGTACATGTGGTGGAACAACGTGGAAACCAAACCGGGCACAGGTTATCCC
>JAUYHV010000226.1 GCA_030689845.1 Dehalococcoidia bacterium | reverse complement strand
CTGGATTCCGACTTTCGTCGGAATGGAAACTTTTGTTCGTCGGAATGGAAACTATGCGAGTACCCGGGTATACCCCCATTCGCCCTTGGGCGGGTAGGTCTTATAATGTATATTGGACAGAGTAAGGATGATTTTACCCAATTGAAATGAAAAAGAGCCTTTGAACTGACATTTGAGCGGGAAAATCATCGAACAGCCTGTTTCGGGATAGTATCGCGCTCATTTCGCTAATGTGAACCTTTTATACCTTTAGCTGCAATAAACAGGGAGGATGGAGGTTTTTTCTGCTTCAATACGGAATATCAAAAGGTCGAATTTATTTAATAATGGATTTGCTACCGGGGAATAAAGAAAGAGCTTACCGCGAAATGCCATAAAATCCCCCTTAATCCCCCTTTATTAAAGGGGGAAATAGAGCCTCTCCCTTTCGTAAAGGGAGATTGAGAGGGATTTGAAAGCACTTTTATAAGTTTCGAGGGAGCCTCACAGATTAGAGCACATGGAGGATATTCCGCTATATTTGATATAATCATAAGATGTCAGTTCCCATCTCTCTATATATTCACATACCGTTTTGCCGCCGTAAATGTAATTACTGCTCTTTCATATCCTTCCAGGACCGGATTGAAGATATTCCTGCCTATGTTGGGGGTGTTAAGAAAGAACTGGCGTTTCATGCTCAGGGTCAGCGTCTGCGCAGTATCTACTTAGGCGGGGGTACTCCCAGCTTGCTTTCCGCAGAGCAGGTCGGAGATATATTTTCTGCCGTGAGGGCTTTATTTGAGGTAGAGGAAACGGCTGAAATAACCATCGAGGCCAATCCAGGAACTGTAAACGCGAAGTATCTCTCGACCCTCCGGGAAATGGGTATTAACCGTCTTAGCCTGGGCGTGCAAAGCTTGAGGGATAGTGAACTTAAATTGCTGGGACGCATCCACACCGTGGCAGAAGCCAGAGATGCGTTGCGGTCCGGACGGGACTCCGGGTTTACAAATATTAACCTGGACCTGATTTACGGATTGCCTGGACAAACTGTTCAGGAGTGGCGGAATACTCTTGGTAAAGTAACAGATTTAGGTCCAGAGCACCTTTCCCTTTATGCTCTGAGTGTTGAATCAGGTACACCACTGGAGAAAGCCATCGCGGGACATCATTTGCCGGAAGTAGATCCCGATGTTTGCGCCGAACAGTATGAAACTGCAGAAGAATTTCTGGCAACCTGCGGTTACCGCCATTACGAAATATCAAACTGGGCACGACCCGGGAGGGAGTGCCGTCACAATATGACCTACTGGCAAAACCTTCCATATCTTGGGGTGGGTGTAGCTGCCCATTCTTACCTGGACGGTCATCGCCTGGCTAATACTGAGAGCATGGACAATTATCTGGACGCGTATTTGAATGATACACAACTGGTACCGGAAATGGATGAAGAGATAGGCCCGGAACTAAAGGTTGCTGAAAGAATAATTCTGGGCTTAAGATTGTGCCAGGGTATTTGCGTGGATAATATAAAAAACGATACGGGTATAGATTTATTCAATGTTTATAAGCCGCAACTTGAAGAAATGGTCGGGAACGGACTTCTTGACCGCAACGACCGCCTCGTACGGCTTACCCGGAGGGGACGGCTTCTCAGTAATGAAGTTTTCTGGCGGTTTTTGCCCGGGTAATTATTTGAGAAAAAGCACACGGAAAAATTTTATCGGCAACCGGGAATATTAGAAAAGATAATATAAAGTGGACCAGTCGCTAACACGGAATTTTTGTATCATTGCCCACATCGACCACGGAAAGTCGACGCTGGCGGACCGTCTGATTGAACTTACAGGGGCTATGCGAAGCGGTAAAATTCATGAACAGGTGCTTGACAGCATGGACCTTGAAAGAGAACGGGGTATAACCATTAAAGCGAAATCAGTACGCCTGACTTATAAAAGTAGCAGGGGTGAAACCTACTTTTTGAACCTTATCGATACTCCAGGGCATGTTGATTTTTCCTACGAAGTCTCCCGAACCCTGGCCGCCTGCGAAGGAGCTATACTGGTTATCGACGCTACCCAGGGTATCCAGGCACAAACTCTGGCCAATGTTTATACAGCCATGGAGCATAATCTCGCGATCATCCCTGTGCTGAATAAAATAGATTTACCGGGTAGTGAGCCTGAGCGGGTGCTTGATGAAATCAAGACCGTGCTTGGTTATGGCGAGGAGGACGTTCTCCTTATCAGCGCCAAGACCGGCCAGGGGGTACCGCGGGTACTCGAGGAAATCGTTGACCGTATACCAGCCCCGTCAGGCGATGTTGGCAAACCGCTCAGGGCATTAATCTTCGACTCGCATTACGATTCTTACAAAGGAGTAATTGCCTATATGCGTATCGTAGACGGCGTTATTTCCCAGGGAGATAATGTCCGCCTGATTGTACAGGGAACAAAGATTGAGGTGCTTGAAGTTGGATATTTTGCGCCTGAACAGTGCCCGGTACCAAAACTTCAAGCCGGGGATGTCGGTTATATTGCTACGGGTCTTAAAAGTGTAGGTGAGTGCCATGTTGGGGATACAGTTACTTCGCTTTATCACGGGGCTGCCGAACCCCTTTTGGGCTACAGTCCGGCGAAGCCCATGGTGTTTGCCGGTATATATTCAGTACAGGCTGATGATTACCACCAGCTCCGGGAAGCTATTGAAAAACTCAGCCTGAATGATGCCTCCCTTTCCTACGAGCCCGAATCAAGCCAGATTTTAGGTAACGGGTTCCGCTGCGGGTTTCTCGGGTTACTGCACGTGGACATAGTATGCGAGAGGTTGGAAAGAGAGTTCGGGTTGTCTCTGGTTGTAACGGTACCCGGAGTGAAGTTTATTATCACCCGGACAAACGGTCAGCAAGTTACGGTTGTAAATCCCTCTGAGTTCCCTCCACCGAACGAAATAGAAAAAATAGAGGAACCGTGGGTCCGCATCTCGGTCATCACACCGTCAAATTTTATCGGTGTACTGATGGAACTCATTAAAGCATATGAGGGCAACTACAAGCAGACGGAATACCTGGGGCAGCATCATACAACCGGGGAACTCGGGCAACGAGTCCGGCTCGAGTATGAAATGCCCCTTCGCTCAATGCTGACAACCTTTTACGACCAGTTGAAAAGCCGCAGCCGTGGTTTTGCCTCGTTGGACCATGAGTTTTCAGGGTACAGGGAAAATAAACTCGTTAAACTCGATGTGCTGGTGAACAGCGTAGTGGTAGATGCCTTCAGCCGTATCGTCCCCCCTGAAAAAGTACAAGAAGTCGGGAAGGCGATGGTAGCCAGGTTGAAAGAATTTATTCCGCGACAGTTGTTTAATGTACCAATTCAGGCAGCCGTAAGCAGCCGTATTGTAGCCAGGGCTGATATATCCGCCAAGCGAAAAGACGTCCTGGCGAAATGCTACGGAGGCGACATAACCCGTAAGCGTAAACTACTGGAAAAGCAGCGGGAAGGCAAGAAGAAAATGAAATACATAGGGAGTGTGGAGGTCCCCAAAGAAGCTTTCCTGAACGTCCTGAAACTCGGATAGAATATTCTGCTGAAGCCCGTTTCTCAACTGCTGGTTGGTTTCTTTACGTTCGATGCCTGAAAATCAATATTTGCGGAACAACTTTCGCAGGACCAGGGGTGGCAATATTGTGGTTACCAAGCTCATCAGGATGAGCGCCGCGTAAGTATCCTGCTTTATTAATCCCTGGCTCAGTCCGATAAGGGCAACTATCATGGCCACTTCTCCCCTGGGTGTCATCCCGATACCCACTATCAGCGAGTCTTTTATTTTCATACCGGAGAGTTTCGCCGGGATACCGCAACCCAGAACTTTG
>JAUYHV010000223.1 GCA_030689845.1 Dehalococcoidia bacterium | reverse complement strand
TCAGCCGATCCAATTTTCGCTTAATATACTCCATCCCGTCGTTTCAAGCAAGGATTTGTGCCAGCTTGCAGATAAGTAATCGATCATCTCCATGAACATTAATTTCCTGGTAACGGTAATTCTTAGATGTCTCAGTTAACTGGCTTTTAGTTTCCCGGCCAGGTGTTGCGCCAGTAATTTCTTGTCTACCTTTTGCCCGTCGGCCACCATGGGCAGCGCGGAAATGATTTCCAATCTTTCGGGTATCTTGAAAGGGGCGATGTCTTTTTCTTTTAAAAAAGCGACCATTTCTTCAAAGGTGATATTTCGCCGGGGTTCCAGCGCTACAAAGGCGCAGGCTTTTTCTCCCATTACGGCATCAGGGTAAGGCACGACGGCCGCCGCCGATATAGACGGATGGGTGACGAGGAGGGCTTCGATTTCAGCGGGGTAAATATTCTGACCACCCCGGATTATCATTTCTTTCTTTCGCCCCACAATCATCAACCGTCCGGCGGAATCGAATTTACCAAGGTCTCCCATGTGACACCAGCCGTTTTCCCAGGTTTTCCCCGTATCTTCTTTATCTCTATAATAACCGGAGACGGCCGTAGGTCCCCTTCCGAGGATCTCACCTACTTCTCCTTCAGGCACTTCATTACCAGCCTCGTCAACCAGTTTAATCTCGTTGCCGGGGTTGGGGTAACCGGCAGTCAATAACCTGGCATCCATGGACTCTTGTGGTAATCCTGAACCGACACCGCTGAAATCCACCGACCCGTAAGACTGGATAATAGGTGCCCCGAGACGTTCTTCAGCTTCTTTGCCGACGTGGTATGCCAGGGGTGAGCCTGTAACGCGGATAACTTTCAGCGAGCTTGTGTCGTATTTTTTCACGGCCAGCACCGCTGACAGCATTGCCAGTTGTGCCGGGACTGCGCCGAGAACAGTAACTTTTTCTTTTTCAATCACTTTCAGGGCTTCCCCGGCGGTAAAATGTTCCTGCATGACAATTTTAGAACCGGCGACGGGGGCGGCAAGATGGCAGGGCATACTTGGCCCCAGGCCTGCGGGGCTGATGGTAAAAACAATATCATCAGGAGTGAGCCCCAACCGCTCGGCGGTGGCCCGGCCAAGGTATACATTGGAGCATACCGGATATTCTGATAACCTGGGCAGGCCTGTCGTCCCGCTGGTGTGCAGCACCAGCGAAAATTCGTTCCACGGTGTTTTTTTACTGGCTAAATAATCCCCGGGATATTTTGATTCCAGCGGACTACCGACCATGTTTTTTATACTAAGGCTGTCCGCGGGAGGGTTCACACCAGCGTATATGATATGTTTCAAAAAAGGAAATTTCGGTTGAATATCCCGGTACATCTCCCTGTAATTGAAACCCCTGAACTCAGGCAGGACCACTACAGCCGCTGCCCGGGAGTGTTCGATTATGTGTTCCATTTCGGTATGGCGGAACGTCCTGAGGGCCGGAAGCCCTAACAGGCCGGCTTTTTCACAGGCAACCCGCAGCAGGACAAGTTCTACGCTGTTGGGTAGCTGCAGGATAACCAGTTCATCTTTTTTCAGTCCCAGTTCCAGCAATCCCAATGCCATCCTGTTAATCCAGGTTACCCCTTCGCTCCAGGTAAGCCTGGTACCGGAATCTACAACTGCTTCCCGGTCGGGAAATCGCTGCCCGTTGATATCCCACAAGTCGGCAATGGTTTGTTCCGTCCAGTATCCCTGACGGGTATATGATTCATAAAGTTCCCTGGTGTACAGGGTTGGTATTCCCATTTATCCTCCTGACCCGGTCGAAACGGCAATGATTACCAGGGCCTGCCGGCATCCTCCCAGGGTTTTTTTAGTCCGTAGTCCTGGGCGAGGATTTTATAGCAACAATAACCGCTCCAGCAGGCCGACATCCCCATGGGGTGCCAGCCGGAACCGGTGGCATACAGGTTCTTTATCGGAGTTCGATAGCTGGAGAACTCGGGGATAGGCCGGTTTCTGCCAAGCTGGCCCGGGATGTTATCTATAACAAACTGGTTACCCGTGGGCGCCATGTTGGCCAGCTTGCAATGGTCATAAGGAGTGCAGGCCGCATAGCCCAGGACATTATCCCAGTTCATGTTGTACGAGTGTTCACCGATACACTGAAGCACCTCTTCGGCATGCTCTTTTTTAAAGGCAGCCCACTGTCTCTCCGTCATGAGGTCGGCAGGTATAACGAACTGTTCCGTCAGGATGGATGCCTTGCCGTCAGGCACCCGGGTTTTGTCGACCAGTGAATGATTGGTTATATTGAGCTGGAGGTCGTGGGGCATGATTCCTAATTTTCTCTGGGCCATCTCCCTGCAAAGGGTTTCCGGGTCCCTGCTGATAAGCATTACACTCATGGTTTTATCAATATCTGGATTAATTTGGGCAGCTTTATATTTCGGGGATTCGTTCAATGCCCAGGTATACCAGGTAATAATGCCTATGCGCCGTTCCAGGGCTGATATTTTCCTGAGAATATTCCAGCTCAGGTGCTCCTTTCCGATCAGCTTGAAGCAAAGGGAATGGGGGTCCAGAGTGCTGATTACTGCTTGCTTCGATTCCACGCGGGAGCCGTCCGCGAGTTCAATACCCACGGCCTTGCCATTATCTATGATAACCCTGCTTACCTCATGCTTGTTAAAAATTTTTCCACCGTATTTCAGGATAATTTTCACCGCGGCGTGTGCCCAGTTATGGGTCCCTCCCACCACTCCGGCATGGAGAGGCCTCATCAATGAAACTGAATAAAGGAAAGCCCATGAACCTGTGAGGGGCATATCAGGGGGGTTGCCTACTGCTGTCTCGTTGTAACGCATGGCTGTTGAAATCATCTCATCACTTTCAAAAACCTCCCGGGCTACCTCAAGGGGGCTTTTAACTATCCATGAAGGGTCCACCCCATATTTCTTCAGTTCGGGATTCATGGCCATTTTCTCGATGGCATCCGGGGTGCCGGGGGGCGTGGGCGGGTTGTGGACCCATTCCAGCATGGCCGTCCAGAATATTTTTCCGAAAAGGGGCTGAAGCCTTACCCAGGTCTCGGCATCCCTTTTGGAAAAACGGGCAATGGAAGCTGCAGACTTTTCCATTGTCGGATCTGCCTTGCGGTTATAAATAACCAGGGGTTCATCATTTTCTTTAAAGATTGCCCCGGAACCGAGCTCGGCTTCGTTATATCTGACTCCCAATTCGTTCCATTCGGCAAAGTCGAGTTCCGTCGGAATTTGCCAGAAAGGCCCGACTGCAGTTGCATGATAGTCGGCAATGAAACCCGGAGCCGCTCCTTCATCACTGCACCAGCCACCGCCAGCCTCGTGTCTTTTCTCAAAGAGGGCGACGCTCATACCACCGTATTTAGCGAGATACATGGCAACAATTAATGCCTTGTTTCCGGCGCCTATTATGATGGCATCGTAGCTCTGGTCAGGCATGTTGCACCCCCCGTCCTGAATGAATAATATTAGGCCTTATTTCAGGCTCCCATGCGGGACAATGTCCTGGCGTATTCGTTCTGATAAGATTGCGCTTTATTTATTTGTTCCGGTGTTAACCAGCGGGTTAAATCTATCCTGTCTACGGGATAATGAGCCCTGCGGAAGTTGTCGCGGGCGGAATACGGGGCCGTTGCATCCAGCCCCATACCGCCTTCATACCAGAAACCGAGCTTTGCCTCGGCACCGGGGGAAGTCCTCTCCGTGGGCATCATGGGAAATCCTATACCGCCCACACTGCCTCTCAGTATTCCTGTGGCGGGGTTAAGGCGTGTTGAAAGCGCCCATAGAACGTCTTCAGCGCTGTAGATGTCTATGTCCTCGTCAACTATGACTACCATTCTTATGCCCTGGGAGGAACCGAGGGCCGCGGATAATATGTTCCTCTGGTACCCCTCATCGCCTCCCCTCCTTTTCTTAACCTGGTAGATTATACCACCTGCATTAGCCGCCAACCCGTTTAGAATATTAACATCGACAACCACACCTCGCGCTATCCGCTGAGCTAACTCAAAGAAAGAAGCTTCCCTGAATCCTGAACCGGCGAAGTCCGACTCAAAAGATTTTGCCAGGGGCGTGAAAAACATGGGCCTGTCCTTGCGGTGAGTTATGGCGGTCACATCAAAACGAAAACCACGGTAGTCTCTTCCCAGATATCCTGTCCACTCCGGCATGACAGGTGAAGTGCCTGCTTTTTGTGAAATTTCTCCTTCCTCGGTCTCCCATACCCTTTTGGTTGTATCGATGTATCCCTCTATCACTATTTCCGAATTGGCTATGGAAAAAGCATCGACGGTTCGGCATTTAACCAGTTCCACCGGTGTTCCCTGGAGCGCTCCCGAAAATCCTATTTCATCCAGCCCGTAAGGAACAACGGTGTGGGGAAACATGGTTGCAGCGACCATGACGACTGCCGGGGGTGTGCCAATGTTTACCGATACGGGAATCTTTTGTCCTCTAAACTCCTGGCAGGTATCCCAGATGTGGCTGCCGATCCCGATCTCCATACTGGCCCAGTCACTGCCGCGGAAATGCATGCGTTTGAAAGAAACTTCAGTACCGCCGTGGTGGTATTTCCCGGTGACAAGAACGTTTCCGCCGCCAAGTATCCTTGCTCCATCAGCCTCACTGTGTTTTATTATCGGTAACATACGTTCCACGTCTATATTTTCGGTTAAGACCAATTCCTGGCAGGGGGCGTAGCTTACCTCGGCATACGGCAGGGGTTTCTTCATGGCCTGGTGGCAGTTGAATTTTATTTTTTT
>JAUYHV010000205.1 GCA_030689845.1 Dehalococcoidia bacterium | reverse complement strand
TGGATTCCGGGTCAAGCCCGGAATGGCAAAGATTGTAAGGCCATTTATGAAACACTACACTATCCATAATGTACACAGAATAATCATTCATAATTATTACTGGATTCCGACTTTCGTCGGAATGGGTAAAAGAAGACGCATCAGGTGAACCCTTCATCGTATATGTCTTCATCTATGTACCTTCATTTTTTCTTACCCACTTAGTTTGAGAATGAACCATCATTATACTAAATCACAGCGTATTAAGTCTTCGTAGCTTTCACGACGCCGTATCAGGCGGGCTTTACCGTCCTTAACCATGACAACGGCGGGTTTCAAGCAGGCATTGTAGTTACTGGACATGGACAGGCAGTAGGCTCCCGCCACGGGTACCGCCAGGATGTCCCCTGCCTCCAGTTCCGGTAGCATAATATTCTGGATCAATATATCCCCGGACTCGCAAAATTTACCGGCAAGGCTTACCTTTTCCGTGGGTGTTTCCAGGGCTTTGTTTGCTACCAGGGCCTGGTATTTTGCGCCGTAAAGGGCCGGGCGGATGTTATCCCCCATTCCTCCATCCAGGGATACGTATTTTCTGACACCCGGGATTTCTTTGGTTGCCCCGGCAGTGTAGAGGGCTGCTCCGGCCCGTCCCACTATGGCTCTCCCCGGTTCGATTACCAGTCTGGGTTCCTTCAAATTCCACTTCCGGCACCCTGCTTTCAAGGCGCCGGTTATGGCATCGGCATACCTGTGAATCTCCGGGGCGGGCCTGGAAGTTTCATAACTGACGGCAAATCCGCCGCCGACGCTCAGTTCCCCGAGACTGAAATCATAAAGGCCTGCCATGCGGGCAGCAAACTCCAGGGCCACATCTATTGCTTTCCCGTATGGGTCCGTCTCGAAGATTGGGGAACCAAGGTGAAAATGGAGGCCCTCAAGATTAAGGTTCCCGCTCCGGCATGCTCTTTTTACAGCCTCCTCTGCCTTCCCCTCAACAAGAGAAAAGCCGAATTTACTGTCCACGATTCCGGTGGTGGTGAATTTGTGAGTGTGGGGGTCTATTCCCGGTGTCAACCGCAGGAGGACTTTTTGCCTGGCGCCATTTTTTGCCGCGAGGCTCTGAAGAAGCTCCATTTCGAAAAAGTTATCCACTACTACCGTGCCCACTTTCCTGTTAATGGCCTCGGTCAATTCCTGTTCTGACTTGTTATTACCATGAAAATACACATTCGCAGGGTCAACGGCAGCCGAAGTGATAATGCTGAGTTCACCCCCGGAGACCACATCGAATCCCAGCCCTTCTTCGGACAGCAATCCGGCCAGGGCGCGGTTTATAAAAGCCTTGCAGGCGTAAACCACACCGGTATTTTCATAACGTTTCCGGAATTCGCTCACAAAATCCCGGCACTGTTGCCGCAGCGTTACCTCGTCAAAAACATAAAGGGGAGTTCCGAAAGAACTCCTTAAAGAGACGGTATCCATCCCCCCTATAAACAGGTGTCCCTGTTCAATCCTGGCAGTCACAGGGAAAAGAGGTAAGCATTCCGGCATGTTAACGGGCGTTGACATGTTTTACTCCTGTATTAACATTAATAAATTGAACCAACTTTGTTTCCGTGTTGCGTTAATTCCCCGGGTGTTTTTAACTTTGCATTTCCGTAAAAAACCACTTCAGTCCCCGGGGTTTTATCCTTCCTTCCCTTCGTAATTTGATCAGGTGGGCCAGGACTTGCCCCCGCGCCATGTCGAATAAACGCGAATCCAGCTCAGGATAGATTTCTTTTATTATTTCCTCAACGCTCATCTCCCCCACCTCCAATAAACCCACAATCTGCTTTTCTCTCGCCAGCCTGTGCTCTATCAGTTCACTTATTTTGCCTTTTGTTGTTTTCAAGAGGGGCCCGTGGCCGGGGCAAATAACTTCCATCGGCAACGAGCGGATACGCCTGAGGGATTCCAGATAGGCCTCCATGTCGCCCTGGGGCGGAATAATTACCGTCGTCCCGATACCGGGTACATGGTCACCGGAGAAGAGGACCCTTTTCCCCGCTGAAAAGTAGCAGGCATGTCCTTTGCAATGCCCCGGTGTATGAATGACCTCCAAATCCAAATCCCCCGCTTTGATCCTGTCTCCATCGCTGACAACATCATCGAGGACTTTATTCCCCAGCTTCTCCACTATCACGTCCGCCTCCTGCTCATGGGCAATCAGCCTGGCTCCCAGTTTTTTTTTAAAAAAAAGTGCTCCGCCGAGGTGGTCAGGGTGGCCGTGGGTCAGGAATATATATCGAACACTACCTGACTGGTTACTCCTGATGTATTTCAAACGGCCCTCCAGGTCTCCAGGGTTATTCAAACCAGTATCTATCAGCGCTGATTCCCTGCCGTTAACCAGGTAGACATTCGGGGCATACATGCCCATAAAAGCCCCTGCCCCTGCAGGCAGGGAATGAACTCCTTCTATTATTTCCATGTGACTGACGTTGACAAAAGGAAATACGCTTCCTTACAATTACTTCACTCTTTCCCGTCTATTGTAACATTAAAAGGAAAAAAATTTGTATCAGATAACTACACTGGATAACGGCCTAAGAATACTTTCCGCCCCTATGCCTTATGCCCATTCGGTATCCGTAGCTTTTTTCCTGGCGGCAGGCTCCCGCTATGAAAATCCCGAGGAATCCGGACTCTCCCACTTCGTCGAACACCTTTGCTTCAAAGGCACCCGGCAGCGTCCATCGGCAAAAGATATTTCGGAGGCTATCGAGAGAGTTGGCGGGGTGTTGAACGGGGGCACTGACAAGGAGATTACCGTTTACTGGTGCAAAGTAGCCCGCCCTCACTTTGAACTTGGCGTCGACATCCTGAGCGACATGTTGCGGAACTCGCTATTTGACGTTTCAGAAATTGACAAGGAACGTAATGTAATTAACGAAGAAATCAGCATGAGCTGGGATTCCCCGGGGCACAGGACAGAACTTCTCCTGGACGAGGTCCTCTGGCCGGGCAACGCCCTGGGAAGGGACGTGGCAGGCAGCCGGGAAACACTGCCGAACATCAACAAAGATTTACTGGTGGACTACGTAACCAGGCAGTATCTTCCCAATACTATGGTCGTGGGAGTGGCGGGAGCTATCGAACATCAGGAAGTCGTATCGGTAATAGACAGGTACCTGCGTGACTGGGAAAAAGGATCGCCAAGGTTACTGCATCCCGCCGCCGACACGCAAGAAGAGCCGCGCCTGAAAGTCGAATACAAAGATACTGAACAGGCCCACCTCTGCCTGGCTGTGCGGGGTATTCCTTTGCTGCACCCCGACCGCTATGCCCTGGACCTGTTAAACGTCATCCTGGGTGAAGGCATGAGCAGCCGGCTG
>JAUYHV010000199.1 GCA_030689845.1 Dehalococcoidia bacterium | reverse complement strand
CCACAGGGAAAAACGCGGGCGTAGAAGGAAGTCCCGGCATGGTGGGGAAGGCGCCGGTCAATGGGTAAAGGAACCCGGCACCCACGTTGGCCTTGATATCCCTGACGGGCATCCTCCAGCCTTTCGGCACATTCAGTAGAGCGGGGTCGGAGCTTAAAGACAGGTGGGTCTTGGCCACGTTGAGACAGAGTTTGTTGTAACCCAGGCTGGTAAAAAGCTTGATCCTCTCTTCAGCCGCGGCGGTATAGTCAACTCCGTCGGCGCCGTAAATTATTTTTGCCGTTTTCTCGATTTTTTCCTTGATGGGGGCATCTTCGTCGTAGAAGAACTTTATCTTGGGTGGGGTCTGGCAGGCCTTGACAACCGCTTTGGCCAGGTCCACGCCGCCTTCTCCCCCCAGGGCCCAACCGTTGTGCGTAACAGCATCATCGGCGCCTGCCTCCATGGCCAGTTTCCTGACAAGTTCGATCTCTTTATCCGTATCGGAAGTGAACTTGTTTATAGCGACCACTGCCGGCACACCGTAGGTCTTGACGATTTTAATATGGGCTGCCAGGTTGGCAAACCCTTTCTCCAGGGCTTCCAGGTTTTCGGTCTCGGCTGCAACTTTAACCGCCTTATAGGACATACCCGGCCTGAAATGGAATGCGCCTCCGTGCTGCTTCAAGGCCCTGATGGTAGCCACGATAACGGCGCAGTCAACGGGAGTGGCGGACTGCCGGACAACGACTTCCATCAATTTTACAAAGCCGTTTTCAGAGGCAAAACCGCTCTCGCTGACGACGTAGTCAGATAATTTCAGCCCTATCTTGTTAGCCAGCACGGAATTGTTGCCGTGGGCAACGTTGGCAAAGGGGAAGCCGCTGCACAAAACAGGGTGGCCTTCCGTGGATTGTACCAGGTTGGGTTTTATGGCGTCTACCATAAGGGCTGTCATTACCCCTGCAACTTTCAGGTCTTCGCAGGTCACGGGCTTGCCGTCATAGGTAAAACCTATGATGGTTCTGCCAAACCTCGCCCTTAAGTCGGCCAGGCCGCTGGTCAGGGCGTGGATAGCTGCCGGTTCCGTTGCCACGGTGATGGAATATCCTGTCTGCCTGGGATAACCGTTAAGTTTTCCCCCGAGGCCTACGACGATGTCTCTTAAGGCCCTGTCGTTCAGGTCCTCGGCCCTTACCCATGTGACATTATTCGGGTCTATATTCAGTTTATTGCCGTGCATGATACTGGCATCGATGGCTGCGGCGCAGAGGTTGTTGGCTGTTTCCGCCGCATGAATGTCCCCGGTGAAATGGAGGTTTATATTCTCCATGGGAAGCATCTGGGAATAACCGCCTCCACAGGCCCCGCCTTTGATTCCGAAGGTCGGGCCCTTGGACGGTTCCCGCAGGGCATTACACACGTTCAATCCGAGCTTGGCCATTCCCTGCCCCAGTGTTAGGCTGGTAACGGTCTTTCCTTCCCCCAGCGGTGTCGGGGTTATGGCCGTTACAGTGATAAATTTTCCATTCTTCTTGTTTTTCAACCTTTCAAGAACTTTGGCATAATCTATCTTGGCCATATATTTGCCATAAGGTTCTAATTCATCATTCGTCACACCGAGCTTGGCCGCAATCTTTTCAATGGGTTCAAGGACTGTTTCTTGAGCGATCTCTATATCGCTGGGGACCGGAAATCTTCGAGTTACTCCCAATTTATTCCTCCTTTTAAAATATTGCTTATTTTTTACCGGGAAATCCCCGGAATGGACTCATATTAACCTGGCTTTATTCAGCGGCGGCTTTCTTGACTAACCCTTTTTCTCGGCAGCCGTAACCGTATTCATCATCAGCATGGTAATGGTCATGGGGCCGACTCCTCCGGGGACCGGGGTGATGGCCGAGGCTTTCTCTTTTATGGCGTCAAAGTCTACGTCTCCTACCAGCCTGAACCCTGATTTCTTGGTTGCATCCGGCACCCTGTTGACGCCTACATCTATCACCACAACACCGTCTTTGACCATATCGGCTTTTATTACCTGGGGGGCGCCGACAGCCGCTATAACAATATCAGCCTGCCGCAGGTAATAGGTCATATCTTTTGTCCCCGTGTGGACGACAGTCACGGTGGCGTTGGCCCCCTTTGCTTTTTGCATCAGCATTGCCATGAGGGGTTTACCCACTATATTGCTCCTGCCGCAGATGACCACGTGCTTGCCGGACGGGTCGTTGCCGCTCCTGACGAGGAGTTGCTGCACCCCGGCAGGAGTACAGGGAAGGTAGTCCGGCTCACCGATGAGCATTTTTCCAACGTTATAAGGATGGAAGCAGTCCACATCTTTTTCCGGGCGTATCGCCAGGAGGACTTTTTTCTCGTCTATCTGCTTGGGCAAAGGAAGCTGGACCAGTATCCCGTGGAATTTGGGATCGTTATTCAGCTTTTCTACTATCTGCAGCAGCTCCGTTTCTGAGGTTGTGTCAGGCATTCTGATAGTTTCTTCGTGTATGCCTATTTCCTCACAGGCCTTTGCTTTCCCGGTAACATAAGATATTGAAGCCGGATTTTCACCTACGAGAATGACGCCGAGCCCGGGGGTCAGGCCTTTCTCCGCCTTGAGTTTTGTAACTTTTTCTTTAAGCTCGCTCCTGATGTCCGCAGCCACCTGATTACCGTCGATTATTGTTGCAGCCATGGGAGTACCTCCTGAATAAAATTAAAGGGAGAAATTTAAAAGAAAAGGGAAAGGTTATTTTTACCGGGTAATCTTGCGATGTCATCTGACCTGGTCAATATTCTTTGCCTTTTTCATTAATAACGGCCGTCACCATATATTTTGGCAGGTTCGGAAAATACGGCGATGACATGTAATGGCGCTTGTTAAACCCTTTTCAGGGCGGGAGTGGCAATTTTCAAAACTAATGCAGAAAAACGTTATTTGACCGGCCGTTTTCTCAGCAAAGAATTATAACATTATGAAGGTGGCAAATCAACACGCACGTTATATTTGTTCAATGTACCTGTAAATTCACCTTCCGGATTAATTGCGGGCCTTCGGTAATCGTTTGCACAGGGAATTGCTATAGTTTAAAATCATTTCAATGTTTATTAAGCGACATTGCGAATGTAGAGGCAGCTTTTTTCTCGACGGAAAAATTCAAGACTGCAAACTGTTTCCCGCACTCCGCTCATAAACTTCGAAAAGGTGTTCACCGTGGACTTATTTGAAATGCAACGGCAGAAACAACTCCGGGCCGAAGCCCCCCTGGCGGCCAGGATGCGTCCGGAAAGCCTTGCCGATTTCGTGGGGCAGGAACACCTGACGGGAGAAAACAGAATTCTCCGTAAAAGCATCGAAGCCGACCAGATTCCATCCATGATCCTTTGGGGACCGCCGGGAAGCGGTAAAACTACCCTGGCCGGAATTATCGCAGCTATCACAAAGTCGGATTTCCGGCCTGTCAGCGCCGTGGCCTCGGGAGTGGCGGAACTCCGGAAGATTATCGATGAGGCCCGGGACAAAAGGGGATTGTACGGCACGAAGACCATTCTATTTATAGATGAAATCCACCGCTTCAACAAAGCCCAGCAGGATGTCATTTTGCCTTTTGTGGAAGACGGCACCGTTACTCTCATAGGAGCTACTACCGAGAACCCGTCATTTGAAGTAATATCCCCCCTTCTCTCCAGGTGCCGCACCTTCACCCTGAAAGCCCTGGGTGAAGGAGAAATAAAGACCATCATCGAAAGGGCTCTGAAAGATGAAGAAAATGGGCTGGGCAGGTCGGTAGTAGTGCTGGAATCCGATGCCATGAATCACCTGGTAAATATCTGCAATGGCGACGCCCGCGTCGCCTTAAACGCCCTGGAACTGGCCGCAGCCGCGGCTGCGCCGGACGACAAAGGTGGGCGCGTGGTAAATTTGAATGGAATCGAGGAAGCCCTGCAGAGGCGCCTTCTCCTCCACGATAAAGCCGGAGACCAGCATTATGACCTGATTTCCGCCCTGCACAAGTCCCTGAGGGGGTCAGACCCTGATGCTTCCCTGTACTGGCTGGGGAGAATGCTGGAAGCCGGTGAAGACCCCCTTTACATCGCCCGGCGGATGGTACGCTTTGCCTCGGAAGATGTGGGTATGGCAGACCCCCAGGCTCTGGTTGTAGCCATGGCCGCCCAGCAGGCAGTCCACTTCATCGGTTTGCCCGAGGGAAAACTCGCCCTGGCCGAGGCCGCGGTCTATCTCGCTACCGCCCCTAAAAGCAACTCCCTGTACCAGGCCTATTCCCGCGTCCAGGAGGACATTAAAAAAAAACGGGCGGAACCCGTGCCCCTTAACATACGTAATGCCGTTACCCCGCTGATGCGGGACCTGGGATATGGCAAGGGTTATAAATATGCCCACGATTTCGAGGGACATTTCACGGAACAGCAATACCTGCCGGACGCCCTGAAGGATAGGGTCTATTACACTCCCTCGGACCAGGGTATGGAAAAAGATATCGCCGTGCGGCTCAACAGGTGGCGGGGCCAGAACAAAAAAGGAACGAAAAAACCATGAAAACTCAACCCGTCCTGATTCCCTGCGGCCCGATAAAACTCGAGGGAATCTGGCACTTCCATGATGAACAGACCCCACGGCCCTGTGTTGTTATCTGCCATCCCCACCCTCAATATGGAGGTAATATGCACAACGGTATGGTTGCAGCAGTATGCCGGGAATTAGCCGCCCACTCTATCAATGCCCTCAGGTTCAATTTCAGGGGTACGGGGGAAAGCCAGGGGCATTTCGATGATGGCACAGGGGAAAAGGAAGATGTAAAGGCGGCCCTTTCCATGGCAGCCTCATCTCCCCTGGTTGATGGAGGGAAAATGGGTCTTTGCGGCTACTCCTTCGGCGCCGGCATCGCCCTTTCCGTAGCCCCGCTGGAAGCTGCCGTTCAGGCCCTGGCCGTTATTTCTCCACCGTTATTTCCGGCCAACTGGACGGGAATGAAAAATTACACCAGGCCGAGACTCTTTGTCATCGGCGCCGAAGATGCTATTTTCCCGGCCGGGGAGTTAAAAAAAATGGTGTCGTCCCTGCCGCCTCCCGCGGAATATTTCTCCGTCGAAGGCGCCGACCATTTCTGGTCTGGATTCGAGGAGAAGGCGGTAAAAAAAATCGCAGAATTCTTTTCCGGGGTTT
>JAUYHV010000194.1 GCA_030689845.1 Dehalococcoidia bacterium | reverse complement strand
CAACCCTCCGGACTTCTTAAATAAGCAACTATTTCTAACAACCGGTCAAAACCGGTCAAATTTTCTTTCATCTTTAATTGTTCCCCTTTTGTTTTCACTGTTCGGTATATAGTATTATGTCAACAAATACCAGGTCCCCCGTAAAGTTGGCAATTATTCAGATTCCGGTGCCCGTTCTATTACGGCGAATTCTGCCAAATACTGCCCGAGGTAAACACCCGGTCAATTTATCAACGGGGTTCCGGTCGGAATTATGCATTCCCCGGAATTTTTTTGACAATAGCCGCCGAAAACATCTAATATCGTCATATTCGTTGACAGCAAGGAATTTCTATGAAGCTATTATCTATCGCCGGTAGCCTGTTATTCATTTTAGCCTGGCCGCTATTACTTACTTCAACCTCAGTATCGGTAGCCGCAAACAGCCCTTCCCTGTATAACAACGGCTTCGACAAATACAACATCCCGGCATCAACAGGCATCGGAAAACCAGAACTAAAGCTTGTTGTGCTCCAGATGATTGACTATTATAATTCCGACCGGGAATACCTGGATATTAAAGTGCCGTTGGGAGGTAAAACCGTTGATTTGTTCAACGAGAGAGAAATTGAGCACATGAAAGATGTCAAGGGACTCATCAATTTCTCCTATTTGTTGCAGTGGTCCTCCATACTGTATGTAATAATATTTGGCAGCATCGGTTTTTTCTGGCGGAAAGGTAAATTCCGCCGGTCTATTTTCAGGCTCATATTGAAAGGGAGCCTGGCAACACTTGCTGTTGTGTTGATTTTATCAGCTTTTGTTGTCTTTAACTTCCAGGGCTTTTTTCTTGGGTTCCACCTTTTGAGCTTCAGCAACGATTTGTGGGTGCTGGATCCATCAAGGGATTATTTGATCAAAATGTTTACGGAAGGGTTCTTTTTCGACGCGACTTTATACATCGGTATTGCTGTAGCGGTTGAGGCAGCAATAATTTGTGGATTAATGACCTTGCTGCTAAAAAAACGGGGGTCTAATCACCCCCCGGAAGTAGAGCCCCTTCCACCACAATAACTTTTCAGGTTGTTATTGAACCACCGCTTTTTTTATCTGCAGGTAGCGCAGCCTGTTGAGGTACACCCCCCGCACGAACCACCACCGCCTGCAGGAACTAAGCCCCCATCGGAACCCCTGCTCAGGGCTGCGAAAGTAGAAACGACCCTTTTACCTTCGGAATGACAACAATCACACAACGCCTTTTCATCGGCCCTGCTCAAAGGACGCAGCAATTCGAACTTTGTATTGCACTTCTGGCAAAAATATTCATATACAGGCATTGTTATTTAGTCTCCTGAAATTAGTGTAACTCTTATCCCTTTTATAGTCAAACACGCTGGTTAATCATTTTTCCCATACTGTTTTACCCCCGATAATCGTCCTCACAACTTTTATGTCTTTTAATTCTTCTTTATCTGTGGTCAAAGGATTGCGGGACAACAATACCATATCCCCCAGTTTTCCCGGAGATAAAGAACCTTTGTAAACTTCCTCAAAAGAATTATACGCCGGCCGGGTAGTGCACATCTCCAGGGCATCGCGTATAGATATACATTCTTCGGGAAAAATATTTCGACCCGATTTCGTGCAGCGGGTTACCGCTCCGTAAATACCCAGAACCGGCTCAGAAGGGGCCACCGGGAAATCAGATCCGGCAGCTACGGGTATCCCTGACTCGTTTATGGATTTAAACCTGTAAAGTAGAGGTATTTTTTCAGCTGGAACATCAGAAAGGTACCTGTCCCCGTTGCAGTAAAGAAAAACCGGATTGGTAACAACCCCAATCCCCAGGGCAGTCAGTTTCCCGATCAAATAATCCGGACAGATAGAGCAGTGTTCAATACGGTGTCTATGCCCCTCCCGGGGATATTGATTCAAAACATCCTGAAAAACCGAAGCGGCTGCACTTATATCTTCCTCCTCTATGGCATGAACTGCCACCTGATAGCCGGCTCTATGAGCAGCAGTTACCATTTCTCCCAGCTCCTCTTTTGAAGGGAAAAGCCTTCCCGTCGTCTTATCGAGGACTACCTTAATTGCCCCCAGCCGGAGCCCGTCATCCCCATGACGGGGCTCCATTCCCAGTTTTTTAAGGTCCGGCAAGGCTTTAACCCCCATCATTAGTGAAATCCGGCTTTGAATTACGTCTCTGCCTTTTATATCTTGAAATAATTCCCACTGCTCCATGTCGTTGCTCACAGTGGCATCCTGTATAGATGTAATCCCGAAGGAGAGTAGTTTTTTCCCCGCCAGCTTTATCCCTGCAGTCAAACGTTCCGGTTTCCCGGGAGGTATGCCCTTTAATTTTAAATAATGGCTCATTTCGTAAAGCAAACCTGTTGGTTCACCCGTTCCCGGTTCCCTGTCGATAAGGCCGCCTGGGGGGTCCGGGGTTTCAAAATTAATTCCTGCCAGTTCCAGCGCTCTGCCGTTCAAAACACAGGCATGCCGGGAGCGGTGATTCAACTTAACGGGGTGATTTTGGGATACTTCATCCAGGTCCCAGCGGTTCGGATGTCTTTTTTCTAACAGTGAAAACTCATCGTACCCCTCTCCTATTATCCATTCTCCACTCCTGGTGTTAATTGACGCGGTAAGAACTAACTTTTTTATATCATCGATACACTGCACTTTCCCGGGAGTGCAGTCCAAATTAAGCATCGTATTAGCCATGCCAATGAGATGACAATGGGCATCATTAAACCCCGGCAGAAGTGTCAGACCACCACAGTCTATCTCCTCGGTGACGTCTGAACAATAAACATCCCGTAAATCGTTTCCCCCGACAGCAACAATATGTTGCCCGCCAATAACCACGCAACCGGCCTCGGGCAATAAAGGATCCATCGTTATTACGCTGGCATTAAAAAATATTTTATCGGCTTTTGATTTCATTATTTTTTACGGGATATTAAAGTTTTTTTTCGGTAGAGTTAATGATAATCCATTTTCCTGCTCCCCTACCTCCTCCGCGAAACAATTTACTCATATTTGTTACATGCACATGTTGTATGTTCTTATGTATATAATTAATGTTCGTTTATCTTTTATACATGGTGAATATTGCAAAACCAAATTATTATTGCATATTACTATAAATGATATAATTATTTTAAAATAGGTTATGGATATTCTATTCCGGGGAGCTAAAAACTTAGGAATCGACCTCAGCGCTGAACAAATGGAACTTTTCAGGTCTTATTACCAGGAGATGACCGAATGGAATTCCCGGATGAACCTCACCACCATTGTGGAAAACGAAAAAGTGCAGGTTTTCCATTTTTTAGACTCCCTGACCTGCGTTCTTGCATCCGAAAAAGGAAATTTCCCGTTTGAAGGGAACGCCAGTATCCTTGACGTCGGTACAGGGGCAGGCCTACCGGGAATTCCTCTCAAGATAGCCTTTCCTGATTTACACCTGTTTCTTCTTGATTCGACAGGAAAAAAGATTTCCTTTCTTGGTCACCTCACCGAAAAGCTTGATTTGCGTTTCGTAGAAGTAATCCATGGCAGGGCTGAAGAACTGGGGCGCCGGCCTGAATACAGGGAAAAATTCGACATCGTTGTATCCCGGGCAGTTGCTCCTCTGCCTACCCTGGTGGAGCTGTGCTTGCCTTTTTGCCTACCCGGTGGTAAATTTATTGCCTTGAAAAAAGGGGGTCTGGATACGGAAATCGCACTGGCACAGAGAGCCATTACCGCTCTGGGTGGGGCTCCGCCGGGGAAGATTAAAGTAAATCTCCCTGAGCTTAAAGATAACCGGTATGTTATCGTTATTGAAAAACTTGGACAAACACCTCCAAACTATCCAAGGAGGTCCGGTATCCCTGTGCGGCGCCCAATTTCGAACAGAGCGTGATACCCCTAACCGGGTTATTTTCTCAGTTAATATTCACCCAAAGGATGATTTTCAAATTTCAGTGTTTAGTAATAACCTGTCAATAATTCGCGAAGAACTGGAATCGGAAGAGGAAATCCGGCTTTCCCCTTTGGCTGCCAGGAGCCGCTCAAGCAGGGGAAGGGACCGCAACGAGGAGCCAAGCCCGGTTCGGACAGAATACCAGCGTGACAGAGACCGTATCATACACAGCAAAGTCTTTCGGAGACTTAAGCATAAAACCCAGGTATTTATAGCTCCGGTGGGCGACCATTTTGTTACCCGCCTCACGCATACTCTCGAAGTAGCCCAAATTGCCAGGACCATTTCAAGGGCCTTGAGACTTAATGAAGACCTTACGGAAGCCATCGCCCTGGGCCATGACCTCGGGCATACACCCTTCGGTCACGTCGGGGAGGACGTATTAAACGAGTTGTTTTCCAAAGGTTTCCATCACAACGAGCAGAGTCTCCGCGTGGTAAGGTTTTTAGAAAGGAACGGCACAGGGCTAAATCTTACCTGGGAGGTCCAGGACGGTATCCTGAACCACTCCAAGTCCCGGGACAGCCTTATGGCGCCGGGAGGAACAGGGAGTACCCTTGAAGCCCAGGTTTGCAAGTTGGCCGACAGCGTGGCCTATATTAACCATGATACCGGGGATGCCATCAGAGCCGGGATGATAACAGAAAACGACCTGCCCCATGCTGCCCTAACCCGTTTAGGGAAAACCACATCGGAAAGAATAAATACCATGGTATGCGACATAATCGACTTTTCATGGAATGTTCGAACCGGAGAACCACAAACAGGACCCGCGGGCAAGCCACTGATATCTATGAGCAGTCCCATTCTCGACGCAGCCGACAATCTTAGAGAGTTTCTCTTTAAGCAGATATATGAACGATGTTCCAATAACACGGAGGCTCAGAAGGCGAAATACACTATCCGCAGGTTATATGAATATTTTTTGACTAATCCCGGCGCAGTACCCGATAATAATTTAAAAAAGAGCGAAACTATTGAAAGACAAATCGTGGATTATATAGCGGGGATGACTGACCAATTCATCCTGGGGTTAGCCGCAACATACGGCATCCAGCCATAATTCTTCCTGATTAAGCATGTAGGCTCGGCGGAACCAACGGGCAGAGCCTTTCGTAATTATTGTATATAAATTGTTTATTTTTACTTCCAAAAACAGGCTGGCACAGTGAGTGTAATCGAAGAAATTAAGCAAAAAATAGATATCGTTGACCTGGTCTCCGAGCACGTCTCCCTGCACAAAGCCGGCCATAACTTTAAGGCCATATGTCCCTTCCATTCCGAAAAAGACCCTTCCTTTTTTGTGTTCCCGGACCGCCAGAGTTGGAAGTGTTTCGGCAGTTGTTCTACGGGGGGAGATATCTTCGCATTTGTTATGAAAAAGGAGAGCATGGAATTCGGAGATGCCCTGCGACTCCTGGCGGAAAGGGCCGGTGTTACCCTCCTGTCATCACCCCGGATCGAGGCTGAAAGAGAAGAATTTTCCAGGCTCCGCCAGATTAACCTGGCGGCAAGCCAGTTCTACCATAATTTCCTCATTAATACCCGGGAAGGAAAGCCTATTATCCAGTACCTTACCGGACGAGGCGTTAATCAGGCATGTATCGAGTCATTCCAACTCGGGTTCAGCCCGGGGGAATGGGAATCCTTGCTAACATATTTGAAGGAAAGAGGATTTACAGAAAAAGAAATCATTATGTCCGGCCTGGCCATCCAGAGAGACACGGGAGGCGCCTACGACAGGTTCCGCAGCCGCCTGATGTTTCCTATAAGAGACAGCAGGGGAAACACCGTGGGATTCGGAGGCAGAGCGACGGATGATTCTATGCCAAAATATATGAACTCACCCCAGACACCGATTTTTGATAAAAGCGGCATCCTTTACGGGTTAGACCGGGCTGCCCCGGCTATCCGCAAAGCCGGCCAGGCAATTCTGGTCGAAGGTTATATGGACGCTATAATGGCTCATCAGTACGGTTCCGAAAATGTTGTTGCCACCATGGGCACGTCTCTCTCGGAAAAACACGTTTTGAGTTTAAAAAAATTAACCGGCACTATCGTGCTGGCCCTCGATGCCGATGCTGCCGGCGAGGCCGCTGTACTCCGGGACTCCGAGGTTGCTAAGGGGGCTTTTGGTGAGACCCTTGCCCCGGTTGCCACGTGGCGAGGGGTTATACAGGAAAACGTCCTGGCAGGAGAAATAAAAGTCGCCATCCTGCCCCCGGGGAAAGACCCCGACGAACTGATACGGCAGAGCACGGAAGACTGGAAAAGGGTGATAAATGAAGCCAGACCTCTTGTAGACCATATTTTCGATGTCGTTTGCAAACGTCATGACATATCTTCAGCAACGGGAAAGTCCCGGATAGTGGAAGAACTTAAGGAGCCCATAAACCAGATTAAAGACCCCGTAAAAAAACTCCATTACATACAAAAATTAGCGGGATTAGTCAGGGTAGAAGTAAATTCCCTGGCAGCAATAATCAATAAAAAAGAAGCCGCTTTCATGAAAACGACCCGATTCGGGAAAGCCGGTACCAGCCGGGAATTAATTAAACCATTACCTCGCCTTAAAATTAGCAAACCCATCGAAGAATTCTGCCTGGCTATGGTTATCCAGCTACCAGGCTCCGCGGATTTAGGCGAAGAAATAAAAGCTGAATACTTCGAAAACAGTGAGAACAGGGTCATTTTCGAAAACTGGCTTGACGAGCCGGATACTGAGAAGTTGAAAAAAAGGCTGGATGTTTCACTCCACGACCACTTTGAATACCTGAGTAAAATAAAATTCCCTTTCACCGATGAACCGGGAAAGCAAAAAGCCTTGAAAGATTGTATACTAAGATTGAGAGAAAATTATTTTAAAGATTTGAAATATAGGGAAGGAATATTACTCTCCAACCTGAATAATAAAGATGATGCGACTAAAGTCCTTGCGGACGGCATCGCGTTAAATGTTAAACTGAAAGAACTATTTACAGAAAAAAAGGCGACCACTCGCCATCAAAGAGGAACCATAGAAAATGGCAAAGGCTAAAAAAGAAAATACTGATAATATTATTACCCGGGATTATGAAGACAAAGAAACCATGGACGAGGATATGGAAAATACCAAAATCCCCGCTTCTAAAGGAAGCAAAGAATTTGGTGAGTTAGATTCGTTTAATGAGGAGGACGACATGGACAATGAAGTTGACGAAAATGCCCTTCCCATTTCCGAAGATAAGGAAGGTTTTTCTCCTGCCATCTGGGAAGTTGTTGAAACCCCGCAGGCACCACCGGTTAAGGCCCAACGCGGAATTGTAGTCGAGGAACAGGAACCTATCGATGATCCCGTCCGTTTGTATTTGCGGGAGATAGGCAGCGTAAAACTCCTCACTGCGGATGAAGAAAAAAGTTACTCCAGGGAAATGGAAGAAAGCAGACACGTCAGTGAGCTGGAAGAAGGTTGGTACGAAGAACATGTAAGGCTTCCTTCAGTTGTGGAACTTATGGTGATAATCATGAGGGAACTGTGTGAGGCAGCGAATTTTATGGATGTGATAGAAGACTATCTTTCCCTGCCCCGCTCTGTCAGCTTCAAGGAACTCTTTTCCAACCCGAGGGTTCGCGTGGCAATTAATAATGAAATAGACATAAACCTTGTAAAAGTCATTGCTCAAAAAATGGACGTCAGCCTGAGCGATGCGGAACAAAGCCTTGTCCAGCTATCCGTTGATTCCCGCCTTATACCCGTTGAAGTGCTGGACCTTATCGGCGACAAAATAGGCTTTGAGGAACTTTCGGCTTTTATAGGAAGCGATGAATTCAAAGATAAGCTCTGGTCCATGGAACGGATGATCCAGGAACATTTCGAAAAGGGGAAAATAAGAGGACTGCGCTCGGAGAAAAGGCTTACCGAAGCCAATTTGCGCCTCGTGGTAAGTGTTGCTAAAAAATACATTGGCCGCGGCATGTCCATGCAGGACCTGATCCAGGAGGGCAATATCGGGCTGATTCGGGCAGTTGAAAAATTCGATTACAGAAAAGGTTTTAAATTCAGCACTTACGCAACCTGGTGGATCAGGCAGGCGATTACAAGGGCCATCGCTGACCAAGCGCGTACTATCCGCATTCCTGTGCACATGGTTGAGACCATCAACAAACTCATGCGTGTCAGCCGCCGGCTTGTCCAGGAATACGGCAGGGAGCCAAGCCACGAGGAACTGTCCAAAGGCATGGAAATAACCCCTTCAAAGGTAAGGGAAATAATGAAGGTTTGCCAGGAACCCCTATCGCTTGAGACTTCCATCGGCGAAGAGGAAGACAGCCACCTGGGAGACTTTATCGAAGACAGGACTATCCAGCCGCCCGTTGAAGTAGCTTCTTACCAGCTTTTGAAAGAACAAATAGACGAAGTACTGGCTTCTCTCAATGACAGAGAAAGAAGAGTACTTCAGTTAAGGTTCGGACTGGAAGACGGACGCAGCCGCACGTTAGAGGAAGTTGGCAGGGAATTTCAGGTTACCAGGGAACGCATCCGCCAGATTGAAGCTAAAGCATTGAGAAAACTGCGCCACCCGACCCGAAGCAGGCGGCTGAAAGACTTTCTGGAGTAAAAACAGGTACTCATGATAAAAAACATCCTGGCGGTAATCGGCGCCATAGCTATTGTTATTCTGGTCGTTTTACTGGTGGCAGTTTTTTTGGTGCTTCCAAAATATCTAAAAGCGGAACCCCTGGGTATTAAACCCGACGTTTCCTATTCCACACAGGGAGTGCTGATATCCGCCACCATCAGTGAAGGGGATATCAATGCCAAACTGGCTGAAGCGCCGGGTCTGGCCGAAGGAATCGGGAACGCTATCGGCTATAAAACCCAGAACCTGCGACTGAAATTCCAGGATGACCAACTTGTAGTTCTGTTGGACGGCGACATCTGGAAAGACGGGACATGGGTAACCATTAGTATTTTTTCAAAGCTCTTTATCTCCGAAGGAAAACCTGCCCTGGAATTTGAACGCATTATGATCGGGCGTTTGCCCCTGCCTCAGTCCCTTATGGTTGAGGCTAACCGGAAAATAAACCAGCAGCTGGCTTCCGCAAATCTGGGGCTGCCCGTGGAAATCAAGGAGATAAAAGTCCAGGAAGGGAAAATTACCTTTATCAGCACCCTCGATGCCAGCCGCTTGAGCTTTAAAGACGGACGCCCTGTTTTTAAATGATTTGTTGCCGCAAATAGCAGGCATTGCCGGCCGATGCCACCGGCTGGCTGCCAGCCTGTTAATTATCTAAACGGCATGGGGAATTTGAACTTCTTGCCCGAGGAAAACTGTTTCATCATCTTCTGCATCTGCTGGAACTGATTCAATAGCTGGTTTACGTCCTGGGGATAAGTCCCGCTTCCCTGGGAAATACGCCGCTTTCTTTTTCCCTCGATAATATCGGGTTTTTTCCTTTCCTCGGGAGTCATAGATAAGATTATGGCCTCGATACGTTTCAGCCGTTTTTCGTCAAAAGCATCCTGAGGTAAGCGGCGTCCGACATTTGAAAAGCCCGGCACCATTTCCATTAACTGGGACAGGGAACCCATTTTCTTTATTTGCTTGAGTTGTTCCAGGAAGTCCTCAAGATCAAAGGAAGCATTTTGGATTTTCTTTTCCAGTTCTTTAGCCCGTTTTTCGTCAAATGTATTCTCAGCTTTTTCTATCAACGTAAGCATATCACCCATGCCGAGGATACGGCTGGCAATCCGTTCGGGATAGAAAGGTTCCAGGGCATCGGTCTTCTCACCGACACCCATAAATTTGACCGGAAGTCCGGTCACGGATTTAATGGAAAGCGCCGCGCCGCCTCTGGCATCGCCGTCCATCTTGGTTAAAACCAGGCCCGTCAACCCCACCTTGGAATGAAAGTCCTGCGCTACCCTCACCGCATCCTGCCCGGTCATGGCATCGACCACCAGGAGAACTTCACCGGGCTGTGTGGCCGAGGCGATATCTTTAAGCTCTTTCATCAGGTCTTCATCCACATGGAGACGTCCCCCTGTGTCCAGAATAATCCAGCTTGCAGCTATAGATTTTGCATGTTCCACGCCCCTTTTACAGATATCCACGGGTTTCCGGGAAGCGTCTTCTGAATACACGGGAATATTCAACTGCTTACCCAGGACTTGAAGCTGGTCAATGGCCGCGGGGCGGCGGGTATCGGCAGCGACCAGCAGCGGACGTTGTCCTTCGTGCCTGAGATGCAGGGCCAACTTGGCAGCAGTGGTGGTTTTTCCCGAGCCCTGCAGTCCCACCAGCATAACAATACCGGGGGGATGCGCCGTGGTAACCAACCGGCTCTGGGCGCCGCCGAGGATGCCGACAAGTTCCTCATTAACGATCTTGATAATCTGCTGGGCAGGAGTTAAGCTTTCCAAAACAGATGCTTGCAGGGAACGCTCCCGGATCTTTGCAAGGAACCCTTTCACTACCTGAAAATTGACATCCGCTTCCAGCAACGACAACCTGACCTGCCTGAGGGCTTCATCTATATCCTTCTCGCTCAGTTTACCCTTGTTGCCGAGGACACTGAATACTTTGCTTAGTTTTTCACTTAATGCTTCAAACATAGTTTTACCCGGGTAAGAATAAGAAATTGTATTGCAGGCAGCCTGCCAGGTCAAGTTTTGTGCAGGGGGGATATGGAGTACCATAAAAAGGCAAATTTATCTTCGGGTTCCATTAATATTCTCAGGGATACACAGATATTCCAACGGATAACCAAAACATTCAAACGGGATATGTTAAAATTATCCCACATCTAATAAGTTTCATTCACGGGATTCAGGAATTGGTTTAATGACTTCCCTTACTTTCTACGGAGGCGTCGATGAAATCGGCGGCAACAAGATACTGTTGCATGATGGCGGCACCCGGCTTTTTTTCGATTTCGGCATTTCTTATGGCAGGAGAAAGCTATTTTACGAAGAATACCTGAACCCCAGGGCTAACGCCGGACTGAGGGACATGCTGGAGATGGGCCTCCTGCCTCCCCTCAGGGGCATTTACCGCGATGATCTGCTGGAACCTGACCAGTGGAAGGCTTTTTCTGACAGACCCGGTTATGAAGAAATGGAGGTCCACGGAATCCTGCTGTCCCATGCCCATTTTGACCACTCGGGTTACATATCCTTTCTCAATGAGTCCATTCCAGTCTCCACCAGCCTGGTTACAGCAGTAATTAGCAAAGCCATACAGGACAGCGCCAAAAGTGATTTCGAGAAAGAAGTATGTTTCACTCTCCGCAGGGAATATGTGGGCAACCTTTACCAGTCGGTGAAAAATTCCCCGGCAAAACAGAGGCCTTTTTTAGTTTTCTCCGGCGGCGAAATCCCTCAAAAAACCAGGGAGTTCTGGGAGGATATTCCAGGCAAAAGAGGCCTGGACTGCTGCCCTTTAAAGCCCGCCGGAAAGATCGGCAACCTGCCCGTCAGACAGTTTCCCGTGGACCACTCGATATATGGGGCCAGCGCTTATGCCGTTGAAACGGAAGCAGGCTGGATCTGCTACAGCGGGGACCTGAGGTTCCATGGAGGCGCCGCTGATTACACCAGGACCTTTGCGGAAAAGGCTGCAGCCTTGAAACCGAGGGTGTTAATCTGTGAAGGGACCCGGATTACTGACAAGAACAGGGTTACGGAAGATGAAGTCTATCTTAATGCCCTGGATGCTGTGAAACGTGCATCCGGCCTGGTCCTGGCGGACTTCGGCGCCCGGAATATAGAAAGACTGCTCATATTCCACAGGATAGCGGGGGAAACTTCCCGGCAGCTTGTAGTAATGCCGAGAGACGCCTACCTCCTGGATAAACTCTCCCCGGTGATGGATGCGGTTCCAACGCTGGAAGACAGCAAAGACCTTCTAATTTATACAGACCCCAAGGCCCGCCTCGATACCTGGGAAAGGGAAATCCGGGGCAGGCTTTCCTCCCGCTTGATTGGGGCTGAAACTATCAGGAAAAACCAGGGGAATTATATCCTCTGCTTTAGTTTCTGGGACCTCAACGACATGGTAGATTTGGCGCCCGACAACGGGGTGTATATCTACTCTTCCAGTGAGGTTTTCGACGAGGAAGGCGGTATTGACATGAAGCGCCTGCACAGCTGGGCGGACCACTTCCACCTGAAAAAAGTGGGACTGCCGGTTCCGACTAAGGGCGCAAACACCCCTGACGACTGGGAAATACCCCCTGAGCAACTGGGGCTCCACGCCTCAGGCCATGGGGGTGGACCGGAATTGTTAGAGATGATTAAGCTCATATCTCCGGATATACTGGTCCCCGTCCATACGTTGCACAAGGAAGAGTTCGCCCGGGCGCTGCAAGGGACCGGCATAAAGGTACGCTTTCCCTCTCCCGGCCAAAAAATGCAGGTCTGATTCCAATTTGACTTGTAAAATAAAATGACATGAAAGACAATCTGGATAACTCTATATTCGAAAGCAGAAAGAAGCCTGTCAACCATTATGTTAATGTCTGACTTCAGCCTGCTGGCTGTTGGATTACTCTTTTGCCCGCCGTTTTGACATTTGATTTTTAATATTTTATTTTTGTTTACGAAATGATTCCATTAAACCTCCGGTTGCGCAATTTTATGTGCTACGGTGAAAACGTACCGCCCCTTTCCTTCGAGGGTATCCGCCTGGTCTGCCTTTGCGGCGATAACGGCAACGGCAAATCGGCCCTGCTGGATGCCATGACCTGGGCTCTCTGGGGCAAAGCCCGGGGAAGAACCGTGGACGAACTGGTGCATGCCGGGCGGAGTGACATGGAGGTGGAATTTGATTTTATCGTAGACGTCCAGCCCTACAGGGTGATAAGGAAACATACCAGGTCCCGGGTCAACCGCAGCGGGCACAGCACCCTGGACTTCCTCATAAAAGCTAAGGACGGTTACGCTTCTCTGGGCAGCGGGGCCATCGGTCAGACCGAAACAAAAATCAGGGATATCCTCCGCATGGACTACGATACGTTTATTAACAGCGCCTACCTTGTCCAGGGAAAAGCCGATGAATTCACCCAGAAAAGGCCGGGAGAGAGGAAAGAGGTTCTTTCCAACATCCTGGGGCTTTCCATATACGACAGGCTGGAGGATAAGACCAGGGAAATGCGCCGCGATAAACAATTAAGCAGAAGAAACCTGGAAGCTGAGATAGGTCGCAAGGAGGAAAAACTCCAGTCCCTGGAGACCTACCGGCTGGAATGGCAAAACTTTGAGGCTCAGCTAAAAGAACTGGCTGAAAAATCAGAATTGATTGAAGTCCAACTCTCGCTTATCGGGAAACAAAAAGGCGAACTGGAAACTAAAAAGGGCCAGGCTGAAGAAGTTGACAGGACTATCGAAGCGCTGCACCAGGAAATAGACGGCCTGACACAGCGAATAGAGGCACACAGCGCAACCCTGAAAAAATATGAGAACGCACTGTCCCGGGAACGGGAGGTGGAAGATGGTTTCGCCAAGTTCCAACAATTCAGCCGGGAAAATGAAAGGTGGAATGAAAAGCTTCAATATAGCGTCGATATCACCAAAAAATTAAACGAGGTGCAGAGGCAGGTAGATGAACAGAAAGGCAAACTTATAGGTGAGAAAACCAACATAGAGCAGCGGGGCAAAGAACTGGAAAACCTGGTTAAAGAACTACCCCGGTGGAAAGAGTCTGCTCAAAGCATCCAGGCCACCATAGATGCCTTCAGCGGGCTGGAAGGCGACCTGAATATAAAAAAACAGCAGGCAATGGAAATAGATGCGGACTTAAAAAGTTTGTCCGTAGAAAACTCTTCCATTGAAGCTGAAATAAAAGGAATGAAAGAAAAGCTGGAAATGCTCCGGCAGGAAACGGCCCGCTGCCCGCTGTGCGAGACCGAACTGGGAGTTGACGGGAAACACCGCCTGGACGACCATTACCGGCAGCATATTCAGGAAAAAGCTGCGTCTTTCCGCGCCAACCAGGAAGAGATACAAACAAAAAGGAAAGTTGTTCAGGTGCTCAGGAATGAAATAGTTTCAGGAGAGCAGAACTTCAAGAATGACTTATCGGCAAAGCAAAAGGAACTCGGCGTGGTCAACGGCCGGGTCCACAGGGCAGAAGAAGCCCGGCAGGAACTACAGGTTTTAATGAAAAGACTGGCCCAACTGGAGCAAGTCCTGGAAACAGGCGACTTTGCCCTCGGGGAAAGAGAGGCTCTGGAGGGGCTGTCCCAAAAGTACAGGGAACTGGGATACGACCCAGGGATGCACCAGCAGTCGAAGGATGGGGTGGGCGAATATACAAAATACATAGATGAAAAGAAAGCCCTTGATGAAGCAAAATCCAGGGTAGCCATGGTAAAAGCCCGTCTTGCCGATGCCGAGACCCTGTGGGAAGGGAAAAAGGCGCTTGAAGAAGAAAAGTCCAGGTCCTATGCCCTCATGGCAAAAGAACTGGACGAACTGCCCCTGATTAACCGTAAATGGCAGGAAAACCGCGAGGAATCTTCAAAGCTGGCGATAATCAGGGAGAAGCTGAGAAATGAGTCCGGGGACACGAGGGGGAAAATAAGCTACCTGGAGCAGTTGCAAAAGGAGAAAAGGAAGGAAGTGGCAGACCTGAAGCTCCTTATTGAGGAGGAGAAAATCTTCGATGACCTTACCCGTTGCTTCGGGAAAAAGGGCATCCAGGCGATGCTGATCGAGACGGCAATACCAGAGATTGAAGACGAGGCCAACCTTTTGCTGGGCCGTTTAACCGAGAACCGGTTAAACCTGAAAATAGAAACCCAGAGAGCTAAGAAAGGCAGCGCCGGTTCCGATGAGACCCTCGACATTAAAATTTCCGATGAACTGGGCACCCGGGACTACGCTCTCTTCAGCGGCGGGGAGGCGTTTAGAATCAATTTTGCCCTCCGACTAGCTCTTTCCAGGCTCCTGGCCCGCAGGGCCGGCGCTCCTATGCCAACCTTAATCATAGACGAGGGATTCGGCACCCAGGACAGGGAGGGACGGGACAGGCTGGTGCAGATAATAGACGCAATACAGGAAGATTTTGAAAAAATCATTGTCATCACCCACATAGAAGAAGTAAAAGAGGCATTCCCCGTCCGCATAGAAGTGGTAAAAACCGCCGATGGCTCAACCTTTAGCATAAATTAAGTAACCAGAGGTTTCTTAATATCATTCTTACATGAGGTTGGCTTGTAATATTTAAATTACCCGGAGGATAGCCTTTGCAACAGGAAATCAGCGCCCGAATATCAAGGGCGGGTAATACCTGCGGTCAAATATATCACTGCCCCGATGTACCTGCCGCGGCAGACGTTTCCTTTAATTTTTCCCTGCACTGCCGGGACCACTTTTCCAGGCCGCATGCATGGCAACGCCCATAGCGGCAGTCCAACGTCTCAACCCCTTTCAGGGTGCATTTGTATTCCCTTTTCAGGAAATTTAAACTGACTCCCGTATTGATGTGGTTCCAGGGAAAGATTTCGGCCGGTTCTCTCTCCCTGTTTGCGTAAAAGTCCATGGTCATACCGCATTCTTCAAAAACTTTCAACCACTTATCATAATCGAAGTGCTCGCTCCAGGCATCGAATTTGCAGCCTGCCTGCCAACCTTTATATATTACTTCCCCGAGCCTCCGGTCACCCCGGGAAAAAACCGCTTCCAGCCGGCTGGACTGCGGGGAGTTCCAGGATAATTGTGCCCCGGTTTTCCGCAGGCCCCGTTTAAGAAACTCGTATTTCCCGAGAATTTCTTCAAGGGAGTTCTGGGAAAACCACTGTAAAGACGTGTGGGCTTTGGGAACAAAGGATGATAAACTCGCTTTTATCTGGGGATGGCTGCTACCCGACTTGAACGGCAGTCCCCTTAATCTTTTTACCAGGTCGATAATACCTTCCAGGTCTTCCTGCGTTTCCGTCGGCAGCCCTACCATGAAATATGTTTTGAGATTGTTCCAGCCACGGTTAAATGCTCCCTGAGCGGTTTCCATGATGGTCTCATCATTGATTGCTTTGTTTATTACGCACCGCAATCTTTCGGTTCCGGCTTCGGGAGCAAAGGTTAATGGCATTTTCTTCCTCCGTGACAGGGCCTCCATCAACTCCAGGGAAAAGCTGTCTATGCGCAAACTGGGCAAAGAAATGTCCAGTTTTTCCTGCCTGTAATTATCGATTAGGTCTTTAACCAGGACATCGATGCCTTTATAGTCCGTGGTGCTCAAAGATAACAGGGATAGTTCACGGTACCCGGTATTGCGGATCAGTTCCCCGGCGGCTTTTATTATCTCCCCGGGCGGTCTTTCCCTCAGGGGACGGTATATTGTGCCTGCCTGGCAAAAACGGCAACCCCTTGTGCACCCCCGCTGAATCTCTATTGCTGCTCTGTCCTGCACCACCTCAATATAGGGGACCACAGGGCACACGACGGGAGGGGGCAAAACATCGACAATGCGGCGTTTAATTACCGTTTTCGCCCCGGTTACCCTGGGAAATACCCCTTTTAACATTCCGTTCTCATGGTACTCAGCTTCATAAAAAGATGGCACATAGATACCTTCAATTTTTGCGGCCATTTCCAAAAAGTTTTGGCGCCTGTCCTTTTTTGAAGTCTTAACGGAGGCTGACTTGCTTTTATCACGACCCTTCCATTCCCGGAGTAAATCCAGCAGTTCTACGATGACTTCTTCTCCCTCTCCCACCACCAGAATATCAAAAAAATCGGCAACAGGTTCTGGATTAAGACAGCATGTCCCGCCGCCGATGATGAAAGGATGCATATCGTTCCTGTCTTTTGCAAAAACGGGCACCCCTGACAACGCCAGCATTTCCAGGACGTTTGTGTAAGTTAGTTCATATCCCAGGGAAAACCCTATTATGTCAAAATCGGACAGAGAGTGTTTGGACTCGAGGCTGTAAAGGGGGATGCCGGAACTCCTTAAAGATGCGGCCATGTCAGGCCAAGGACAATAGGCCCTTTCGGCAAGGGCATCAGGATGGGAGTTTATTATTTGGTAAAGGATTGGAATAGCCAGGTTTGAGGCTCCAATCTCGTAAAGGTCCGGGTAGACCAGGACAACCCGGAGTGGAGTATGGTCCCAATCCTTGACTATACTGTTCCACTCCCCCCCCGTGTAGCGGGCCGGTCTGTTGACCCCGGAGAGGATATTATCAAGCTGTTGTCCGGTAATACGCATTTGGTCTCCAATTATAGACATCAAGTAATCCTAACGCAAATGTCCAGAAAGCACCGGCGGCTACAGGAATGTTCATACCCAACCAGTTGCCGGAATACCCGCACAACAGCCTCACAAGATGCAGTCGACGACATTTTTATTTATAATTAGACAACCAAACCTGGAAAGGATATTTGAAATCGGAAAGGAGACACCATGATAAAAGGAATCGCTCACGTAGCCATTGCTGTGAAGAATATTGACGAGGCGATGGAACAGTACTCGAATGCTTTCGGTTTTAAAAAAGTCCCGGTAGTAACCGTAGCCGACCAGGGAGTAAAATCTGCCGTTATCCCCGTTGGCAATTCCCACATAGAACTGATTGAGCCCATTGACCCCGCAGGCGGAGTGGCAAAATTTATTGAGACAAGGGGAGAGGGTATCCACCACGTTTCATTTGAAGTTGATAATGTCGACGATGCCCTGAACAGCATTGCGGCTAAGGGAGTGCAGTTGATAGACAAAAAAGCCCGAAAAGGCACCACCGGACTAATCGGCTTCCTGCATCCCAAGTCTACAAGAGGCGTATTAATCGAACTGTCTCAGGAAGACTGAACAGTTAGGTTATCCAATTTCAGGTTTCCCAATTATCGGGGGCAATTAATTATGATATCTCAAAAAAAGATTCGCATCCTGGTAGCCAAGCCCGGGCTGGATGGACATGACCGGGGGGCAAAGGTTGTCGCCAGGGCTTTACGTGATGCCGGCATGGAAGTTATTTATACTGGTATCCGGCAGACGCCCCGGATGATAGTTGAAACAGCCCTCCAGGAAGACGTGGACTTTATTGGTTTGAGCATTCTTTCCGGAGCCCATATCGAACTGTGTTCAGCCATAGTGGATGAACTGAAAAAAAACCATATGGAAGAAATCATTTTAATAGTTGGTGGCATTATCCCCGAGGAAGATATAGCAGCTTTAGATAAGGTAGGGGTAAAGAGAGTTTTCGGTCCTGGTTCCTCCACAAGGGATATTGTCGACTTCGTAAAAAACTCCCCTCGGCCATAAGCAAATAGCCGGGTCACACCTCTAACACGTTTCGAAATATTCCACCACTATCGTCTATTCATGCCCCAATATTTCAGGGAAGTAAGTATTTAGCTTGTTGCGAAATGCTTACAGTGAACAGAGCTGGTTAAACCATTGCCTATTTAGGTGGATAGAATAACCCAATAATTATCCATGCATCAGGATGATTGTGGATAGTCCCCACAAAGAAATAGGTATCTTTTGCGAGTATCATATCGGTCTCATACCTATCTTCAAATTTTGTTCTCCATTGGTTACCGTATTTAACCCTCCATGCCCGATAAGATGCACCAATTTCCCAATCTGTACACATTAAGGTGTGTGTAGGACAATTAGGCTCATCACAACAGAATTCATAACTGAAATTGTAAGGTAACTTTTCTAATTGCATTGGAGGAGTATTGCCAAACAGAGGATATTGTAATAAGCTGGCAAGTTCATCTGCAGTCCAGCTACTATTGGTTGCGGGATCTATTTTTAAACTTGTAATCGTCTTTGGTTTAAAGAACCCGAGTGTTGGCACTTTGTTTTTATCTCGTTCTGCTTGAAGGAAACATAATGAGCGACTCTCAAGTGGTAATATCTTTGCCTTCCGTTCACCCCATTTATCAATAGTTTTGATAGGTTGGGATAGAATCTTAATGGAATCTATGTTTATTTTATAGCTTTCCAATCGGCTATCAGATTGAGACTTGGTAACATCAGCTTCGATATATTGATATTTTGTGAAACGTTTATCTGGGGCTAAGAATCTATACGGTACTGGAAAAAGACGAATCCAGTTACCATCATCAGCAATCCCAGCTGTACAGGAGACTTCTATGGATTTTCTAGAGGGAACAGGATATGTACGTGCTGTGATGAGCACTTTTTTTCGTAACCACCGCTCATAAATGGCCATTATGAATTTCCATTTTTATAAGTCACACCCAGTTAATCCAATTCTTTCAAGCCCTAAAAATACCCTATGCCGATGACATTCAGTTGGATCGTGTTCAACACACATGAGAGCAATAGGGTGTTCCATAGAGTTAAAAAATTCGTCTAGGTTTCTCTTAACTACATTGGGGAGTATATTGGAATCATACCAATTCCAAATATCTTCCCGCGTTTGTTTCCCAATGCTAAATGCCCTAATGTCCCTTGGTACCCCCCAGTCAGGTCGGTGTACATACGTTATTCCAGCGGCTTCCAAAGACTTTTTTAAATTATTTTTACTAAACTCCGGCTTAAAGCGGCTTACTGGTGAAAATCTGATGTCTACCAGTGTTGCTATGCACATTTCCTTCACTAAGTTAACAAAATGATCAATGTTTTTACCAGAATAACCAATAGTAAAGAAATCGGGTTCTGATACGCAATGTTTTGAATTCCATAAAAGTTTACTCTGTTGCTGCTCAGATTTGGTTTTTTCTGGTAGTTTAAGAGCCGAAGTTATCACGAAATACCTCCTAATTATTTAATTTGCCACCGGATTATACTATTGCTATCTCTCTCTCGTATAAGATTGATATCCTTCTCCATTCGATGAACCCATTGGTTATTTGGCCATTTCTGAGGTAATTTGGCTGTTGTGCGCACTTCGGTCCAAGTTAACAGTTGACCAGAAGATTTTAATACTTTTTTTATTTTGCCACTAAATTCTTCATATGTCATAGGGGTTTGTTTCTTCGGATTGTTCCAATAAGGGGATTTGCATTTCGGACATACCTTGGGTTCTTTTTCTTCAAAACGAGGCAACCATTCATGACCACAACGTTCACATCTATAGCCCATCACAGTAATAGGGACTCTTCCCATGTCAGTACCTCCTTGGCTAATATATACTTGTATAAGTATATATTAGATAATAATATACGTCAAGGGTATTGACATTAACTTACTTATATAGTAATATACTAAAGAGTAATATATTATATAAGTAATAAAATAAAGCTCCCAGCCCTCCGGCAAGAGAAACTGGGAGACAAGCTAGGAAACAACAGTGACGAAGCCCCTAACCATCCAAAATTATAACACTTTTTGTCAAGAAGAGGCTACACCGCCTGTTCTCAGACAGCTTATAGCTGTATTTGATGCTATTCCAGAAGAAAAACTTTTATCTGCTCTTAAAGTGTACTATGCCGGGAGAAATGGCTACACCTATAAAGTTCTTTGGCGCACTTATGTTGCGATGACAATACTTAATCTCCCCTCGTTTGCTGCGCTGATTAGAACTTTAAAGAATAATCCATATGTTTCGCTTGCTTGTGGAATAACCAGCTTCAAAGATATTCCATCCAAATTTGCCTATTCAAGATTTATACAGAAACTTCAAAAGCCAAACAACGTGGTCCTGGTCAAAGATATTATGCGAGTACTGACCCGTAAATGCTATGAGATATTTCCGAACTTTGGCAACAGCGTTGCTATAGATGCCACAGACTTGAAGGCATGGTCAAATGGAAGTAAGAAACGTAAATCCGATACTGATGCTGGATGGGTTATAAAAGGTGATACCCATGGAAAGCGTAAGTTTGTTTGGGGGTACAAGATGCACCTGATGGTTGATACCACATATGAACTTCCTGTCGCCGCTGGCATTACCAAGGGAAATACTGCCGATATTACCTATGCAAGTAATCTTCTAAGCCAGGCAAGATTTACCAACAGCAAATTTCATCCTGAGTATGTCATCTGTGATGCAGCGTATAGTAGCAAGGAATTAAGGCACCAAATAAAGCGTCAGTACCGTGCTGAGCCTATTATCAGGTCACCGAAGACCCATAAGAAATGGATAGGCGATGAAACTCCTGATTGGCAACTGATTTTCAACCGTAGAACATCTGTGGAGAGGGTATTTGGCCGAATGAAAACACAGCGGCGTTTAAACAATATTACAGTTAGGAATATGCGAAAGGTAACAGTTCACAGTCTTGTACCAGTTATTGTGACGCAGGCTATGGCTTTGGCTTTTCCTAATTCACCGAGAAATTGTACTATTTAATAAATATAGCCCGACGTAGATTACTATCAATGTCAAGTATCTTAGATTTAAGCTTCCTGCGAAACGAGTAAAAATTCCGCTTACCAGATACGATGGTCACCGTGTTTGGAAATACAGCAGATACGGATTAGCTTACCAATCACTGTGTTTCGCGAGAAATTGCGTGGGGTGGTCAATTGTGTGCTTATTTACTGGGTAACTGAAGGAACTGCTCGATAGTATCAAACCTCGGTAGTTGTGCTTGAACCTCGGCATTCACACCTACTAGGCTCGTAGTTTCCTCAATACCAAACATCACATTCAGGTTTTGTATGGCCTGTCCTGCCGCCCCTTTAATGAGGTTATCTATGGTAGATATTACAACGACATTCGGAAACCCATTGGCGAAAATTCCTATGTCACAGAAATTTGTTCCCACAACATTTCGAAGGCAGGGAGCTTCACCCTCGTCCATAAGACGAACAAAGAAATCGTTAGAATAGAATTTGGCATATAAGTCTCGCAATGTTCTGGCGGAGGGATAGGGTTTTCTTAATTTGAGGTAAATGGAACTCATTATACCCTGTTTGAGAGCAACGATATGCGGTACAAATGTGATTAGTGATTTCGATTGGGCCAGTAAACTCAGTTCCTGTTCTATTTCAGGTGCATGCCTGTGATTATTAACACTGTAGGGAACTATATTTTCATCCATCTCGCAGAACAGGTATTTATACATGGGGTCGGGGTTAATCCCAGCACCTGAAACTCCAGAATAGGCATCCACTATTATATCCTGCGGGTCAATGAGACCCTCCTGTACCAAAGGAGCACACCCCAAGATAACAGACACTGGATAGCATCCAGGATTTGCTACCAACCTAGCATCCGCTATTTTGTCGCGATAGAGTTCAGTAAGCCCATACACTGCTTGTTTAAGCAAGTCGGTACTGGAATGGGGTGCTTTATACCAGCTTTCATATACATGTGCATCTTTAAATCTATAAGCTGCACTCATGTCCACCACACGAACCCCATGCTTTATCAGTTCGGGGACTTCCTGCATCGATCTGTCATGAGGCTTTGAAGTGACCACAGCATCACAACCATAAAGGTCTTCAATGCTATTGCTCACCTTCTTACTTATCATTCCCCTGAATTCAGGAAAAATACTACCAATATCCTTTCCTAGTGACTCAGACTCGGAAACTATACAGTCAATAGAAAACTCAGGATGGTTAAGGAGTAATCGCAGTAATTCCTTCGCGACGTAACCACGACCGCCTAGTATACCTACTTTAATCATTTAACTACCTCTAATTTTACTAATTGTAAAACGAATGCGATTTTAACAAAGAATGAAGCACGTGCCAACACTTTTGATAATTTCTCTTTAATGGCGACCAAGTTCTTTTTTCACGTGGGACCAAGGTGCTATCCTTCTTTACGTGCTTTCATTCCTGCATCAATATCATCCGTGAATTCAGGCTAATTTAGCAGTTCTTCTATGGGATCAATCAAGTTGAGGGGTGGGATTAAACGGTCAAGCATTGGTATAACAGCAGCAGTCATAAATCTGCCTTCCCTTTTTCATATAACGTCTCAAATAAAAATATTACCTGTATAGTACAGCAATGCGATATTATAGTACACTTGTCAAATTTGTCAAATCTCACGACTGGAGAAGCGAGTTGCCCGGTGTTGCTTTCTTCCTACACCCCCACCTACCCACCAGGGAAAGAATGGCAGCCAGAAGAAGAGAAATCGTGTTCCTTTACTATTGCTTTTCTATTGTAGCATAAAACATAAATACCAATCAATTTTGGATATTAACCTGCATTTCGCATCACGCTGTATTGTATTACCCCGGTTGTTATGCTATATTTCAGACATACGGACTTTCACCGCCGGGGGAGCTAACTGGCTGAGATTCCCTTATTTACTGGAAATATCCCGGAACCCGAGTTCGGTAATTCGAGCGTAGGGAAGCGATATCGAATTTCACCAGGACTTTCTGGATACCGTTGTTAAATTTTATCGGGGTTTATCAAGGGAGGATGGCCGTGGCAAGTTTTCTACCTGCCATTTTCGGGAACGTTTGAGAAAAAAACCAGCGGTTATATTAGAAGGAAGACTGGTCTTTTATTTCATGGAGTTATGTCAGTGAACATTCTGGACGCAGCAAGGCAGGGTCAACCTGTTCCGGCGATATCTTTTGTCGCCGAAAGAGAAGGCCTGTCCCTGGATTTCATAATGGAGGGATTGAAGGATGGGACGATTGTCATACCCGCTAATGTCAATCACAGGAATTTGGCACCTTGCGGTATCGGTAAGGGGCTACAAACAAAAGTCAACGCCAATATCGGCACTTCTTCAGCAGTTAATGATATTGAAACCGAACTGGAAAAGCTGAGAGTTGCCCTGGAGTTCAAAGCCGATACCATCATGGATTTAAGCACAGGCGGGGATATCAGTTCGGTAAGGCAGACTATACTTGGAGCCTGCCCCGTTCCCCTGGGAACAGTGCCCATTTACCAGGTTGGAATTAGCGCCATCGCGCAAAGCGGCTCAATTGTAGGCATGACGGTTGACGGGATATTTTCGGCTATTGAAGAGCAGGCCAGGGACGGTGTTGACTTTATGACCGTCCACTGCGGCATTACCCGAGCCGGAATAGCCCGCCTGAAGCAGCAAAAGAGGGTAGCGGATGTGGTTTCAAGGGGAGGGTCCTTTTTAATAGGATGGATGCTTCACCACGACAGGGAAAACCCCCTTTATGAAGAATACGACCGTCTACTTGAGATAGCACGAACTTACGAAGTCACCCTGAGCCTCGGTGACGGGATGCGGCCGGGAAGCATTTCAGACGCCACCGACCGTTCTCAGATAGAGGAACTGTTAACCCTGGGCGAACTGGTAGAAAGAGCATGGAAAGCCGGCGTCCAGGTGATGGTAGAAGGTCCCGGCCACGTTCCTCTGGACCAGATTATAACCAATATAAAACTGGAGAAATCTGTGTGTAAAGGCGCTCCTTTCTATGTTTTGGGGCCTTTGGTCACAGACATAGGAGCGGGTTATGACCACATCACAGGCGCCATCGGCGGGGCTATTGCAGCAGCCGCCGGTGCAGACTTTTTGTGCTACGTTACCCCTTCGGAACATGTATCTCTTCCGGAACCTGAAGATGTCAAGCAGGGAGTCATTGCTTCCCGTATTGCGGCCCATGCTGCAGACATTGTTAAAGGGGTAAAAGGCGCCCGGGACTGGGATTACGAGATGTCCGTTGCCAGGAAAAAGCTCGACTGGGAAACCCAGGAAAGGCTATCCCTGGACCCTCAACGTTTTCAGAAACTCCACTCAAGGTTTCTCACCAACGGCTCCACCTGCAGCATGTGCGGTGAGTTCTGCGCCATGGACCTTGTGGAGAAATACCTGGGAATTTCTACTATACGCTGCTGAGGAAACAACTGTTGTGAAGGCAGAAATCGTCTCCATCGGTACCGAACTCCTCCTGGGGCAGATTACGGATACTAATGCCCCCTATATTGCCAGCCAGTTACCCCTTCTCGGAATAAACCTGTACTGGATTTCCCAGGTGGGTGATAATCAATCCAGGGTGGTCGAGGTACTGCAGCGGGCCTGGAACAGGTCCGACATCATAGTCACGACCGGGGGTCTGGGGCCAACTCAGGATGATATTACCAGGGAATCAATTGCCCGGATGCTGAACGAAGAGCTAAAAGTAGATACGGCATTGGAGGTGGAAGTCAGGGGCTTCTTTGCTCAACGCGGGGTCCAAATGCCTTTAAGTAACCTGAAACAGGCAACCCTGATACCATCGGCAAGGGCCATCATTAATCCCCGGGGGACTGCTCCCGGCTGGTGGGTCCAGAAAAATGGAAAATTGATTATAGCCATACCGGGGCCGCCAGCGGAAATGCGCCGCATGTGGGAAAAGGAAGTTGTTAACCGCCTCCGGGAACATGTCAAGGGTGACGTAATATTATCTCGCACCATTAAAACCCTGGGACTATCGGAAGCGGCCGTTGACGAACTCCTGGGCCCGATGTTGAACGATACTAACCCCACAATAGGAGTATACGCAAAAATAGACGGTATCCATCTCCGAATGACGGTAAAGGCCGGCAGTCAAAAAGAAGCTCGCGCTATACTAGCCGCGCGGGAGAAGGAGGTAAGGGAACTCCTCAAAGATAAAATATGGGGCACCGACGATCAAAACCTGGAAGGATTGGTCGGAGAAATGTTAACCTCAAGAAAACTTCGCATAGGTGTCATGGAGTCCTGCACCGGCGGTCTTTTAGCCAGCATTCTGACGGATGTTCCCGGCAGTTCAGCATATTTTACAGGGGGTGTTATTGCCTACGCCAATGATGTAAAAGTCGCCTGGGGAGTGCCTGAAGACCTTATCGCATCTCACGGAGCCATCAGTCGGGAAACGGCAGGAGCCATGGCCGGGGCTATCAGGGAACGCATGGGCACGGATATTGGTTTAAGTACCACCGGCGTAGCCGGTCCTGACGAACTCGAAGGGAATCCCGTGGGACTGGTTTATATAGGGTTGGATAACGGCAAAAATAATAAAGTAACAAGGTTAAACTTACCGCCAAGGCGGCCCGACGTAAAAATAAGGGCCGCGGTTGCGGCCCTTTTTGAACTTCGAAAGATGCTCTTAAACGAGTATTAAAGATTTGATTTAGCGAGTTGCAGAAACTCGGAAAAGGCAGCCTTATCGCTAACCGCAAGGTCTGCCAGTATTTTACGGTTCACGGTAACTCCTGCTTTTGTTAACCCGTGGATAAATAGCCCGTAGGTAAGCCCTTCCAGCCTTGCAGCGGCTCCGATTCGAGCAATCCACAGTTTCCTCATATCTCCCTTGCGTTCCCTGCGGTGAGCATAGGCGTAACTCAACGATTTCAACATTGATTCATGGGCGCGCCGGTATAAGCTGTGCTTGGTAGCCCGGTGCCCCTTGGTCATTTTTAGCAGTTTTTTATGACGGTGGCGGGCATTAACCCCTCGCTTAACTCTGGGCAAAGTAGAACTCCTTAAATATAATCGACGGCCTGTTAGCGAACACCATAAGGTATGACGCGTTTAATCCGTTTAGTATCACTCTTGTGCAAAGGTATGGTCTCATCGAAGAGACCTTTTGCAGACCGGCTTTTCCTACGGCGGAAATGGCTTTTCCCGATCTTCGTCCGCATTATTTTTCCGGTTCCCGTAACATGAAACCGGGCAGCAGCACCTTTATGTGTTTTTAACTTCGGCATTTCCAAGTTCCTTTATTGTTTGCTTCGGTTCTTTCGTCTGTTTCAAAGGTAACGGGGCAAGAACAATGTTCATGCGCCCCCCTTCCTTAGAAGGCCCTCTTTCAACAACAACTTTCTCGTTTAAATCATCAATAATCCGCTGCAACACTTTTAATCCAAGCTCCGGGTGCGCATGTTCTCTTCCTCGGAAAACGACAAAGACTTTAACCTTGCTGCCCTCTCCCAAAAGCCTGAGGATTAAACGCATTTTGGATTCAATGTCGTGTTGCCCGATTTTCGGTCGTATCCGCAACTCCCTTACTTCTGTTGACTTCTGGCTTCGCCTGGCAAGTCGTTCCTTTTTTACCTGTTCGTACTTATACTTACCGTAGTCCAGAAGCCGGCAAACCGGCGGTTTCGCTGTCGGAGCAACCTCAACCAGATCGAGATTAATATCCCGGGCTGTGTCTAACGCTTTTTGTATTGCAACTACTCCGAGTTGTTCACCGGCAGCACCAATAAGGCGCACCTCCTTGGCGCGGATATTTCCGTTAATGCGTTGCTCTTTAAATATGTTCTCTCTGTACCCCTTACTAATTTGATTTAATATTAAAACGTGTTAATCTGTTTTCAGGAATATGAATATATCATACAGGTACTGGGAAGTCAAAGTCAATCTGGAGACATTTTAAAATACGGTTAATAATATTCCCCGTCCGTACCTGTGAGGCAATTCTCAAGGAAAAATATAGCTTACGGCGTCCTCCGGGCATTCGATGCGGCAACTTCCGCAGTTCCAGCAT
>JAUYHV010000158.1 GCA_030689845.1 Dehalococcoidia bacterium | reverse complement strand
AAACCCTGTTTGAAATTAAAAAAAGCCGGATGCCCGTGGCAGCGGCAGGTATTTTCACGGATTGTAGCAAAAATGCGGCCTCGCGGTAAAAAATCGATGCCCTCTTTTTTTTACTTTGGCAGGATATTGGCCAAAGTCCTCCTGGTTATGCTCACCCGGTGGGAAGTCCGGGGAAAAGAAAATGTCCCTGAAAAAGGCCCCCTGGTAGTGGTCTGCAACCACCTGAACAACGCCGACCCCCCAATTCTGAGCGCCAGCCTGCCGAGGGAGATAGCTTTTATGGCTAAGGAAGAGCTTTTTCGAAATCCTTTTACCCGAATGATTATCGCGGGATACGGCGCTTTCAAGGTGGACCGGAAACATTTTGACAGGGAGGCGCTTCGGACGGCAGGAGAGGTGCTTCGGAGGGAGGTAGCCCTGGGAATTTTCCCCGAGGGCAGCAGAAGTACAACGGCCCGGTTGAAGGAAGCCCTGCCTGGCTCTGCGCTTATGGCCTTGCGTTTTAATTGCCCGGTGTTACCTGTGGCTATAACCGGAACGGAAAAGATGAAGGGCTTTTTCTGGGTCTTCAGACGCCCCAGGGTTGTGATTACAATAGGTCCGCCCTTTCAACTTCCCGTGCCTTCAGGCCGGACGGATAAAAAAGGGTTAATAAACGCCACGGATGTAATTATGACCGGTATCGCAGAACTATTGCCCGAAAGTTACAGGGGTATTTACGGGGATAAAACTCTGGAACAAGCCCATGCCTGAACACGTTTTTCGCATACAAAAAGCTTCCGCTATGGGCTTTTGCTCCGGCGTGCGAAGGGCCATTACTATTCTTGAAAAGAGCTCTAAAGTGGAAGGTCCCCTGCAAACGCTGGGACCGGTGGTCCACAACCGGCAGGTGGTGGACAGGTTAGCTTCTGAAGGAATAAGTTCCGCCGGAGGATTGAATGAAATAACCGGAGGTAAAATTGCCATACCTTCCCACGGAGTATCACCGACTACAGCCGGAGAGCTTTCCCGGAGGGGGCTTCATGTCATCGACGCAACCTGCCCGACGGTCCACCGTGCTCAGGTCGCGGCAAAAAAACTGGCGGACGGGGGCTTTTTTGTCATAATATTCGGCTCACCGGATCACCCGGAGGTGAAAGGGTTACTGGGATGGGCTGGAGACAAAAGCCGTGCAGTAACCGATACTCAGACCCTCTCCGCAGAATCTCTGCCAAAAAAAATAGGTGTCATATCCCAAACCACCCAGAACAAGGATAAATTCTTAGCTTTTATCACAGAATTACTGGAATCAGTTAAGGACAGGTTCACCGAGGTCCGCATCGTTAACACTATTTGCCCGACTACCAGCAGGCAGCAGGAATCAGCAGTCCGCCTGTCCCGGAAATCCGATTTAGTCCTTGTGATAGGCGGTAAAGACAGCAGCAACACCAGGCGCCTCACTGAAATATGCGCAGCCCAGGGAGTTGAGACCCATCAAGTGGAAACGGCAAAGGAAATCGATCCCGCCTGGCTCGCAGGCAAGCGACGAGTCGGGGTTACCGCCGGGGCTTCAACCCCCGATTGGTCCTGGGAAGAAGTTATCGATAAATTGAAGATTTTCCAGGGAAAGTTACGAACATGATAAAACCTGTCGAATGGCTGGATAATCCCGGTATAGTCCGTTTGCTTGACCAGAGCAGGCTGCCTCACAGGAAGGTATTTATTAACTACAGCGACTATAAAGATGTAGCCGCAGCAATAAAAGAAATGCGTGTCAGGGGCGCACCGGCCATCGGGGTCGCCGCAGCTTATGGCATCGCCCTGGGCGCAAAAAACCTCGAGGCGAACGTGCCGGAGGTTTTCCTGGAGCGCCTGGAGGAGATAATTAAAACCTTCGAAGCCACCAGGCCGACGGCGGTGAACCTGTTCAAGGCAGCCGGGCAAATGAGAGCAGCGGTAAAATATGGCGCATCTCCTGAAGATATAAAAACCGCCCTGGTTCAACAGGCCATCAGCCTGCATCAAAAAGAAGAGGAATCCAATATTTCGATATCGAAGAGTGGCGCTGGTCTTCTCGGCTCCGGGGCAACGGTACTCACCCACTGTAATGCCGGGTCCCTGGCCACTGCTGCCTACGGTACCGCCCTGGGAATAATCCGTTTTGCTCATAACCAGGGGAAGAAAATAAGCGTATTTTCAACGGAGACCCGCCCCTTGCTTCAGGGCGCCCGTCTGACTACCTGGGAGTTGAAAGAATGGGGTATACCTGTAACTTTAATAACGGATTCCATGGCCGGGCACTTCCTCAGCCGGGGAAACATAGACTGCGTGATTGTCGGCGCCGACCGTATAGCCGCCAACGGAGACACTGCCAATAAAATCGGCACCTATACCCTGGCGGTGCTGGCCAGAGAGAACGGCATCCCCTTCTACGTGGCGGCGCCCACCACCACCATCGACCCCTCCCTGCCGTCAGGTAAGGAAATCCCCATCGAGCAGAGGAAGTCGGAGGAAGTGACCCACGTCCAGGAAGTGGGCATTGCCCCAGAAGGCACCCAAGTTCAAAATCCCGCCTTTGACATCACCCCGCACCGCTACATCACCGCCATCATCACCGAGCGTGGTATAATACGGGAGCCGTTTGGGGAGGGGATTAAAAAGGCAACATGACGGAATACGTTCAAACAAGGGAAGATTTATTAACCCATTTAAGAGAGCAAATTAACTTCATGATTGCATCTGCTGTCTCCTTCGATAACGGGTTCGAAGGCGAAGCAAAACGGCTAGCAGTTGCTATTCGCATTTTGGTTCACGATACGTCAAGCTCAGAGGCTCTACTAACACTGTTGAGAAAGAAAGACGTTCTCTACTACGATTCAGCTTCGTCTTTTGACCCTAGGAATCTCCTTCCTAGCAATTGCTTGACTATGATTAGGGCTTCAAGAAAAGAGGACGAAGAGCTAATGGGAGATTACGTTGCACCACTTGAACGTCTATCACCTGCAAGAAATAAAAACAAGAAGGTGGGATTTGGTAGATGGTGGAATAGAACAACCATGTATAAGGACAAAGAAGGCAATTCATTCACCAGGAGAGACCTTGTACTCGCAGTAGCCAATAAAGAGGGTGGAGCCCACATTGACCGGAAGCTTGACCAAGCTTATGCTAACCTTGCAAGGTTCAATTCGTTGGGATGGAAAGTCTTCACAGAGGTTGAGGAGAAAGACTTTCGCAATAGTCCTATACTACCGAGTATCCGTCAAATTGCTCATGAAATTCTAAAAACGCTGAGCGACGAGGTTGTGAGCTTGTTTCCCGAGAGTGATCTCGTATTTCAGAGACTCGATGGATATAAACAGCATTGCACAGCGCTCTCCCAGTAACAAAGTGTTGATTAGAGGGGTTTTGATCCTCTAGCTAAAATCATGGTTATCGGGGGAAGGTGAGTCGAAGAGAGGCGAAGCCTCTCT
>JAUYHV010000256.1 GCA_030689845.1 Dehalococcoidia bacterium | reverse complement strand
ACCTTTGAGCGCATCCTGGAGCAACCCTTCATCACGGATATCGCCTTCGACAAGTTTAAATTTCTTGTCTTTTAACAACGGCTCAATATTTTTCCTTTTTACACCGGGATCGTAGTATGGATCAAAATTATCCAAACATATGACTTCATACCCCTCCTTGATAAGCCTCGTGCAAATATGGCTCCCAATGAACCCTGCGCCGCCGGTAACCAGCGCCTTCATTTACCAGCAAACTCCTTCGTATATTCTGGCTTCCCTGGCTTTATTTATCCTTCTGCCGTCTATGACAATCTTCCCGCGGTAATCAAGGGCGCTAAATTCCTCCCACTCGGTGAGGATAACAACGGCATCGGATTTCATAACATCTTCTATCGAGGAATATTTTATTTCCGGAAAAATATTTTTAAAATTATTTGCCGCCATCGGATCATACGCCAAAATACTTGCGCCTTCTTTCAACAGGGCCCCGGCAACGAGTATTGCCCTTGAATCTCTTATATCGTCAGTCCCCGGTTTAAAAGCCAGCCCTAAAAGGCCCACCGTAGCCCCGTTCAGGGGGATGTGCTTCTTCAGTAAATCAACTGGAATTAATGCCTGTTTATCGTTAAGGTGCAATACTTCCTTCAAAATACCCGGATTATAACCGTACTCCGTTGCCCTGGCGATTAAAGCTCTGAGGTCTTTGGGAAGGCATGAGCCGCCAAACCCAACCCCCGCATTTAAAAACTTGTTGCCAATTCGCTCGTCCAGCGCCATCCCTTTCGCCACCTCAAAAACATCTATCCCCATCCTTTTACAAATATTGCCAATTTCATTTATGAAAGAAATCTTGTTGGCAAGGAAGGTATTTGAAGCCAGTTTAATCATCTCGGCAGTTTTTATGTCAGTACGCAAAATCGGCGCTTTGAACTGTTCATACAGGGGCAGCAGGGTATCCCCTGACCGCCGGTCGAACTCCCCGATAATGACTCGAGCCGGATGCATAAAATCATAGACCGCCCTGCCTTCTCTTAAAAACTCCGGTGACATGCAGACACCGAAATCCCGGCCGGCTTTCTTTCCCGATCTTTCCAGGATAGGTATGACTACCTCATCAGTCGTGCCCGGCACGACGGTGCTCTTAACTGCGACCACACAATAGTCTCCCCTGGTCCTCAGCAAGTCGCCGATTTCCCCTGCCGCCTGTTTTATCTGTTCCAGGGACATGGACCCATCCGGGTTGCTCGGCGTGCCTGTGCAAATAAATATTATCCCTGCCCCGTTAATTACGTTGTAATCCGTGGTGGCAACAATATCCGTCCCTTTCATCAGCTCGGGCAGTCCTTCCTCGTAGATTGAAAAAATGTTGTTGTTGATGGACTCCACCTTGCGCATATCCACTTCCACGAGAGAAACTTCGTTGCCCATGCTGGCAAGACAAGCGCCGGTTACCAGTCCGACATAACCGGCTCCTATAACGGATATTTTCATCGAGCTTTCCTACTTTTTGTCCCGGTCAACCATTCGGATATTATATGATAATGAGCTATACGCCCGTTTTTCACAATGTGTGTAACCCCTTTGATATTTTGTGGATATGCCAACACTTCCTAAAATAATGGCGAACGTTGTTGATAGCAAGTAAAAAAACCGCCTGATATCCCTTTCAACCGGGGGCGCTTCGTATATCCCCGACATTTATGAACAGGTGTAAATTCCGGTAGGGTTGTGTCTCCGCTCCCTTATAAAGCCGGAATTCAATTTTTTGGTTTTGCCCCGGTTTCGCAGGTTGAAAGCTTACCTGTTGCTCCCATTTTTCCTTGTAGGGGAGAATGAAAGGACCTTCCTCTTCCAGCTTTTCCCCGTTGCTGGTTATTTCTATCCTGTATTCATTTGGGCCGCCCTCCAGGTTGACCACTCCTAAAACTACGGCGACCTTGTCTCCCAACTTAATATTTACCGGGTAATCATAGGCTTTTTTGTTCTGGTTTAATACATAAAACTCGGTAAACTTTTCAGTGGGATCGGTGTCACTTATGACATACCCCAGGTAAACGATTGTTGCAATGACGACCGCAGCTAACCATAAGCTGAGAACCCTGTCACCCCATATTTTACCTGAACCCCAAAAACCGCGCGAAGCCTTCTGCATCGGACGTTATATCTTTTCGAAATTTTTGGGGTATTTCAAATTCGTCTAATCCGTTGGCTATTCAAACAGGTCTACAAATTCTCCAGCAGGGGCCAAGCTGGTCTTCCCGGGCAAGTAGAAATCGGGGTATCAAGATGAAGACGTTCCCCGATTAAAGCCCTCAAAATGGACCATGTGCCGGAAACCGGTATATTTTTGATGTCAGGCGAAGAAAACATCTACGGGATGATATCACAGGGAATTATTTTCATGCAACTGCGAAACGCCATAAATTCCCCCTTAATCCCCCTTTATTAAAGGGGGATTAAGGGGGAATTTGAAAGCACTTTTATAAGTTTCGCGGGAGCCTCCTCCAG
>JAUYHV010000148.1 GCA_030689845.1 Dehalococcoidia bacterium | reverse complement strand
CAAAAAATACGGTGTACATCTGCTGGTATATTATGAGCCAGGCAACTATTATGAAGGAACTCTTCAACGAGAGAAACAGATAAAGGAATGGAAAAGGCGGTGGAAAATAGAATTGATTGAAAGAGAAAATCCAGAATGGAGAGACTTGTACAAAGATATTTTATAGGACGCTGGATTCCGACTTTCGTCGGAATGGAAACTTTTGTTCGTCGGAATGGAAACTATGCGAGTACCCGGGTATACCCCCATGCGCCCTTGGGCGGGTAGGTCTTATAATGTATATTGGACAGAGTAAGGATGAGTTTACCCACTTGAAATGAAAAAGAGCCTATTAATTGTTCCCGGATAAGGGTTTATGATAAACTTCGCAGACAAAAAAGCGCTATGAAAAAAGGTCGTGTTTTCTCCGGCGCCCGGCCCACGGGACGCCAGCATATAGGAAATTACCTGGGGGCTATAAAGAATTATGTAGCGCTTCAGGAACAATATGAGTGCCTGTATTGCATTGTTGACGTCCATGCCTTAACCACACTGGAGGAAACGGAAAGCCTGCAGGACACCATCCGGGAGATGATGCTGGATTGGCTGGCCGCAGGGCTGGACCCTGAAAAATCCATACTTTTTGTGCAATCCTATGTCCCTCAGGTGATGGAACTTCACACCTATCTGAGCATGGTAACTCCGCTGGGGTGGCTGCTGCGGGTGCCGACTTTTAAGGAGAAGGCCCGGATGCAGCCGGAGAATGTTAACTACGGTCTCGTGGGCTATCCCGTGCTTATGACGGCGGATATCATTTTATATAAAGCCGATGTTGTCCCGGTGGGAGAGGACCAGCTTCCCCATCTTGAACTCGCCAGGGAAATAGTCCGCCGTTTTAACAGCATTTTCGGCCCCACTTTTCCGGAACCCCAGGCAAAACTCACCGATGCAAAGTTGATATTGGGACTGGACGGTAAACAGAAAATGGGTAAAAGCTATGATAACCACATCGAGATAGCTTATTCACCCCAGGAGACTTTAAAACGGGTAATGACGGCGGTAACAGACCCGGCCCGGCAGTACCGCAAAGACCCCGGTCACCCCGAGGTATGTAATGTTTTCAGTCTGCACAAGTTGTTTATCGACGCGATTAAGGCTGATGAAATTGCCATTGTCTGCCGGTCGGCGGCTATCGGCTGTGTCGAATGTAAAAACAACCTGGCAAGGGAAATCAACGAGGGACTGGAACCCCTGAGGCAAAGGCGCGCTGAACTGGCGGCGAAACCCGGCCTTATTAAAGA
>JAUYHV010000146.1 GCA_030689845.1 Dehalococcoidia bacterium | reverse complement strand
CAACGTGAGAAGCTGCGCTCTTTTTCTCGGGTTTTGGCGCTTCAACATGAGGAGCTACGATCTTTTTCTCGAGTTTCGGCGCTTCAACGTGAGGAGCTACGATCTTTTTCTCGAGTTTCGGCGCTTCAACTACGGTTTTCCCCTTGAGCTCCGCCTTTCTTTTTTCTACTCTCTTTTTTAGCTTGTGGCGGTGCTTCTGCTCGGCAACCCGTCTTCTTTTATTCATAAAATACAAATCCCCGTTAAATTAATATGCGAAGAAGGAATATCGTGTAAATATTCATCCCATGAGCTTTGCATTGTAGCAATTACAGGCAGATTTAGCAAGCTGAACGCCGCTGATTCTTGTGGGTGAATCTCTGGAAGGGAATTAAAGCAGGGGTAAAAGTTTACTTAGCGGGGAATTTCTGATAATATTTTAATCTGTGTATGTGGAGGAGAAAAGCATTCCCCGATAGCTCAACGGTGGAGCAAGCGGCTGTTAACCGCAAGGTTGTAGGTTCGAATCCTACTCGGGGAGCCAGTTAAATTGGCGTAATTTCCACGATGACGAGCTTGCGTCCTTCTAATGGTCAAAGCTATAATAAGCCACACATCAACAAAAGTCCGGATTTTCCCCCGGCTCAGGAAGCCATATTCATATTTGAAACACCGGGATAGTGGCGGAGAGCGAAGGGGCAAAAAAAACCGGCTGTCACAGGACGGGGAAAGAGAGAAGATGATAACCCCCTATGTGTTGTCCCACATCGGTGTTCCCTGCGCCGTTAGCTCGATTAAGACTTTGCTCTTTTAACATTTCGCTGGGCAAACTGCTATAATAGGCATTGAAAATGCAGGGGGCAGTCTATGGTTCATCAATTTAAAATAGTAGTGGAAAAAACCCCTGATGGGTATGTGGCATATCCATTGGGTTTGAAGGGCGTTGTGGTGGGGCAAGGGGATACTTACGAACAAGCCCTGTCTGATGTAAAATCAGCCATCCGGTTTCATATTAAAACTTTTGGCAGTGAAATGCTTGAACTGGAACCGCCCGTCTTGGAAGCCTTTATCGCCGAGACGGGAGTAAATGTTTGACAGGGAAGTTTCCAATAGATGCGCCCCGGTCTCGGGTCCTAAAGACCTTTGAGATTCTGGGCTTCAGGTTGGTTAGGGAACGAGAACATATTGCCATGATTCGTGAAAACCCTGACGGGAGTAAAACGCCTCTGACAATGCCTGGCCATCCGACAATCAAAAGCTCGACCTTGCGGACAATATGCACCAAAGCAGGATTATCACGGGAGGATTTTTTACGGGCTTACAATCGGACGTAGGAACTTTGGGTATGAGCAGTCCCTGTTTTGGCATAACTGCCAAATCTCTTTGTAAGGCAAACGTTCATCCTATCCCGGAGCAGTGTTCGCTACACCGTTAGACGGGGAGCCAAATTTACTTTCACCCTAAAAGCCAACGCCGTAAAACGGGACGCGCATTCCCTCATACGGAAAAAACGAAGTCCGCCCAGGTGCCACAACGATTCTTATATTCGAATTTCTTTCCATGATCATTGTATGTCCAGAATGGCGTATGACATGCCTTGAGGTTTTTCAGAGGGGGCATCGGAGCGTTTTCAATACGTATGGGCCCGCCGTCCAATCCGTTCATCAGGTGTTGGTTCATTTCTCCGAAGGGCATGCTAATACGGAACTTTCCCTTCGTTTCTTCTATGTCGATCTTCACATACTTAAGCCCAAATATTTTTCTCATGTCAAGTGCGCCCAAATTAGTGGTAACCAGTATATCCAGGACTTTGCGCTGATTTTCCGTAGCATTGTCGCTCACATACACTCCACCCTCTGATCCATTCTCCATGAAATCTTTAAATTTTGGGTAAAGGATATCCCCATTGTAGATGACGGTAATCCCGGAAAGATCAATGTCATTAACTTCTCCCTCCTTGATACGAAAAACCTCGAAATACCTGCAGCCGCCCTCAACGTCCCTGCCAAAATAGTAAGGACAATGTCCTTCTGATGCGCACGCCTCGTTGTAGATTCCTTTGACCTGCCAACCTGCTTTTAATCCTTCCATGGCTTTTCCTCCGGTGGATTGAGCTTGAATATAAGTTATGATATATAAAATAGCAAAACCAGACAAGTAGTGATAACAATGTTGCAAACTTGGTATATCGGCACAAATGCTTTCTCGAAAATTACCAATAGTCAAGGAACGCCTGATTTAACATGCTAACCGCTGCTGTAATCCTTGTTATATTCATCTTCGCGGGGCTGTTGAAAAGTCGGGGTCATGGTAGCATTTTTAACCGTTAGCCTCGCCGTTTTGATACTGGCCTGCGAGTATTGGTTAGGCTTGTTGAGTTAATGAGCTCGGACGGATAATCGTGTTATGTCCCATGAGTCCTTTTTTCAGCATACTTTAAATAATTTATAAAAGCGGTTGCTCAAAGGTTGCCCGATGGGGGATAATAAGAAAAGCAGACCTTAATACCCTAAACATCTTACTGTCCGGGAGATTAACAAACAGGTGAGCTAACGGGATTAACCGTTAATTGTAAGGATGTAACCGTCATGGAAAAAGGCTACGAGCAGTCCGAGACAGGGTGTTGCCCCAGATTCAATCCCGAACCCTGGCAGGATAAGGAGGCATCTTTTAAGGGCCGGTTATTCGTCAAAGACCACGTTAGGAGTTTTTTCCATATTCCCCTGGATTTTGGAAAAGTTATGGTGCGCAATATGGAGAGAATAGAGAAAGCGGGCGCTCTCGCTGCGGAACCCTTGATGTTGTCCGATGAGAAATCTTTGTGGGGTTCGGATATCTATATTTCGGTGAGCAGGGAAGTTCCCGGGGCGGAAATGACAAAGATTGATGGCTCTTTTTTAACCAGGGTCTATGAAGGGCCGTACAAAAACATGAGCAGGTGGGTTAAAGACTTCAGGGGATACGTTGCGTCCAGGGGGAATGAGCTAAAGAAGATTTATTTTTTCTATACTACCTGCCCGAAATGCGCAAAATATTACGGGAAGAATTACACTGTGCTGCTGGCGCAAATTTAGCAGAATAACTTATTCACTCGAAGGAGGCACAATTTGCAAAACATGGACTGGGGAATGGCAAACCGCCTGGCGCAGCTTATTCAACCGGATGGGCACGCCCTGTTCCTGCCCATAGACCACGGATATTTCCAGGGGCCAACCAGGAAACTGGAAGAACCGGGCAAGACCGTCGCGCCCCTGCTGCCCTATTCGGATGCCCTGTTTATTACCAGGGGCGTTTTACGCTCTTGTATCGACCCTAAAAGAACGAAACCGGTTATCCTCAGGGTATCCGGCGGTACCAGCGTGGTGGGGAAAGACCTGGCTGACGAAGGGATAACAACTTCCATGGAAGAGGCTGTCCGCCTGAATGCGTCTGCCGTGGGCATCTCCGTTTTTGTGGGCAGCGACTATGAAAAAGGGTCGCTTCTGAACCTGGCAAAACTTGTCGATGAGGGTGAAAAGTACGGGATTCCCGTTATGGCGGTTACCGCCGTGGGAAAGGAACTGGAAAAGCGGGAAGCCCGCTATCTTGCATTATGCTGCCGTATTGCCGCCGAACTGGGGGCCAGGGTGGTGAAGACCTACTGGTGCAAGGACTTCGACAAGGTCACAAGGGGATGTCCCGTCCCCGTGGTTATGGCCGGAGGACCGAGGGTGGAAACGGAACTGGAGGTTTTTGAGTTTGTATCCGATGGGATGCAGAAGGGCTCCATAGGAGTGAACCTGGGCAGGAACATCTGGCAGCACGATTTTCCGGTAGCTATGATTAAGGCTATCCG
>JAUYHV010000145.1 GCA_030689845.1 Dehalococcoidia bacterium | reverse complement strand
CAACGTGCCGTTTTGGCCTTTTAATACCGGTGACGGCCGGGCAATGGTTTACAGAATCGGGGGCGAACTGTGCGATCTCGAGCTTACCAGCCAGTGGGCTGGGCCCAAGTATTTCAGCCGGGCCGGAAAGTCCACGTGGATAGGCGTTCTGAGGGACCCCGACGATAAGCCCGTCGGACCTTTCATCACCAAACCCGATAAGATATTCGGGGATATCACCTCCGATGCCTGGACCACCGTTTTCGATGATTACATGCAAAGCGGCAGGGGACCCGTCTTCATGGACTGCCGGGGAGCATCCCCTGAAGATTTAGAGTACATGGTCCACTGGTTGAGGCAGGAGGGCAACACCGGGTTGCTCGACCATATGGCCGAAGAAGGCATTGACCCAGGAAAGAATCCCGTGGAGTTCCGCACATATGAAATAGGGTTAAGAGGGGGGGTGTGGTGGAATGTTAAAAGCGAAACCTCTCTGAAAGGGCTGTATTCAACGGGAGACGAGTTCGGCACGGGGATGACCAGCGCGGCTATATGGGGCTGGATAGCCGGTGAAAGCGCGGCTGAATACATTAAGACCGTGGAATTTTCCAAACCGGTAACCAACAAGGATGAGATAGATGAAAAGGTAGGGGTTCTTGAGGACATTCTCAACAGGAGGGACGGGGCAACCTGGAAAGAAGCCAATATAGCTTTGCAGAATATAGTCCGGGAGTACTGCGGCCTGGTGAGGTCGGAGACATTGCTGGAGCAGGGCTTGAAAAACCTCGGGAGGTTAAAGAAAAAGGTTTATGAAACCATTTCAGCCGGAAACGGACATGAACTGGGGCGCTCCCTGGAAGTGTTGAACCTGATGGACACTGCCGAGGCCCTGATGCTCTGCGCCAGGGAACGAAAGGAAACCCGGGGCAGGCACAACCGGGCTGATTATCCCTTCACCAACCCCCTGTTGAATAAAAAGTTATTCATCAAGAAAAAAAAGGATAAACCGGTCTTTGAATGGAAAGAACGGGGAAAATAACGGTTCGTTACCATAGTTGGTAATATCGGAAAACAAGGGAGGAATTATGCCACCTGTAATAGATAAAAGTAAGTGTAACGGCTGCGGAAACTGCGTTGAGATTTGTGACGGTGACGTTTTTTATGGTTCGAAGAAAAAACAAATCCCGGAAATATGTTATCCCGAGGAATGCTGGCACGAAGGCAACTGCGTAAAAGTATGCCCCGTAAAAGGAGCCGTAAAACTCAGGGTCCCTTTGCCCATGATGCTGAGCTATAAGTAAAAAGGCATAACTATTGCAAACCACTCAAGAGGAATATTATAATCCTGGCAACCGGGGCAGCCATTGGCCCGAAACCGGTGCCGCCAGGTATAAATATACGGTGTTATGATATGGAAGGAGGCGTAACAAATAATGTAGAAGGCGCGCTGACAAAGGTATAAGTATACTAAATTTTTAAACCAGGAGGGGTAACATGAGAATGACCATCTATCTTATATTCGCTTTAATTATCTCGTTTGGGGTGTTGCCGGGATGCGCACAAAAGGCTACCCCGGTTCCGGCGCGAACCCAGGCGCCGGCGCCCACCGTGATTCAAGCGCCCGCGCCCGCGGTGACTCAAGCGCCCGCGATTACCAAAGCCGCCCCGGCCGTTCCGGAATGGCAGCAGAAGTGGGATAAAACGGTTGCTGAAGCAAAAAAAGAGGGCAAGCTCAACATCTACGGTGGCGTGAACCCGGAGACCTCCCGGGCGTTATCGGAGGCCTTCGCCCGGAAATACGATATCCAACTGGACTTTTTGCTGGGTAGAGGCTCTGAAGTTGTAGTTAAATACAAGCAGGAAATGACCGCCGGCATAAACATTCCCGGGGCTTTCAATATGTCCCCTTCCTTCGCCCCCCAGGGATTATTCGCGCCGATAGAACCTTATCTGTTCCTGCCCGAGGTAACGGATTCCAAGGTCTGGATCGACGGGAAAGTCCCATACCTGGACAAAGAGAAGACCATGATAATGTTGAACCGGGGATACACGTCTTACACCACGGTCAACACCGATATGGTAAAAGAAGGGCAGATAAAATCGGTAAGGGACCTGCTGAAACCGGAATGGAAGGGCAAGATCACCCTGTACGATCCGGGCACTGCCAGCGCCGCCGCCGCCTGGGCCACTTTCGTGTTGACCCGGGCCATGAACTGGGAAGAGGGCACGGACTTTCTCCGCGCCCTGGCGGCGACGGAACCGGTGATGACCCGCGATGTCCGCCAGCACATAGAATCGGTGGCCAAAGGTAAATACGCCATAGCCCTGGGCGCCCAGCAGGCCGCCACCACGGATTTCATCAAGACCGGAGCGCCCGTGGGCATCATCCGGTGGCAGGAAGGCGGCATGATCAATACCGCTTCCGGTAACTTAGAGGTACCCGCCAAACCGGCAAATCCCAACGCGGCCACGGTATTTATAAACTGGATGCTTACCAAAGAGGCGCAGGAGATCTTTGTTAAATCTTACGGCAACCCCTCCTGGCGCGCGGATGTTTCCACGGAAGGCATAGACCCGTCCAGGATTCCTTTGCCCGGGGAGAAATTGACCATGGCCGACTCGGACTTCTACGTTGAGCAGGCCAAGGCTATGAAGCTGGCGAAGGAGATTTTCGGTCCGCTGATGAAATAAGGGGCTTTCAACGCCGAATAATAGACGGCACAAAAAAACAAGCTGCCTCTCCTTCGGCTGAGAGGCAGCCTGTTTTTAAATTGCATGTGGATCGGCGGCAATTCGCATCCAACAAATTGCCCGGGGATTTTCGCCGTTATAGCTTCACTACTTTAGCTGTATAGACATCCGGAACGGCCAGGAGTTCCTTTAACTGCTCTTCATTAAGGGCGTCATCCAGTCCCAGGACCATGAGAGCCTGTCCCCGGGCTTTCAGTCGGCTTACCTTCATCGAACTTATATTAATTCCGGCTTTTCCAGTGACATTACCAACGGCTCCGATAAGTCCCGGGCGGTCCAGATGGGCGGAGAAAAGATAATAGCCTTCGGCCGGGGCGATATCTATCCAGTAGTTATTCAGGCGGACGATATTGGGTTCCCCCCTTAGAACAGTGCCCGCAACGGTAATCTCCCCGGCGCCGGTAAAGGTTTTCAAGGTGATGAGGCTGGAATAGGTCTCACAAACCGAGCTTTTTACCTCGGTTATTTTTATTCCCCTGCCGGCAGCTACGGTATCGGCGTTAACCAGGTTGATTTTCTCTTCCGAGGTGGATTGGAGGAGACCGCCGAGAACGGATGCCTTGAGGGCCTCGGTTTTATACCCGCTTACTTCTCCTTCATACTTTATCTCAACGGCGCTGACAGGCCCTTCCACTAACTGGGCCACCATCCTACCCAGGACCGAAGAAACCTTAATATGGGGGCCTAAAACAGCCATAAGCTCGGGAGAAAGAAGAGGGGCATTAACGGCATACCGGGCAGGTTCCCCTTTCAGGACGGAAATAATCTGCTGGGCTACGTCAATGGCGATGCCTTTCTGGGCTTCTTCGGTTGAAGCGGCAAGATGAGGGGTAACTATAACCCTGTCGGACTTAAGTAATATATTATCATTTGCCGGCTCCACGGAGAAAACGTCGCAGGCTGCCCCACCCACTTTCCCATCCACGATAGCCTGGTAAAGGCCTTCCTCATCTATAAGACCACCCCTGGCACAATTGATTATGCGAACACCCGGCTTGACCATGGCCAGTTCTTTTATGCCTATGAAGCCCCTGGTTTCGGGTATGAGGGGCAGGTGAAGGGTGATAAAGTCGGACTTTTTCAGCAGCGTTTCCAGGGATACCAGTTCGACTCCCAGGGTTCCGGCACGTTCGGGAGAAACCAGGGGATCGTAGGCTATCACGGTCATCTGGAATACTTTTGCCCGCTTGGCAACCTCAGAACCGATATTGCCCAGGCCTACTACCCCCAGTACCTTATTCCGCAGCTCAATCCCGGTAAACTCCGCCCTTTTCCAGATTCCCGACTTAAGCAAACCGTGGGCTTGCGGTATATGGCGGGCCAGGGCCAGCATCATCGCCATGGTGTGTTCAGTAGCCGACATGGTGTTTCCCGTCGGTACATTTAAAACAATAATTCCTTTTTGGGTTGCGGCGGGGACATCGATGTTGTCTACTCCTGTCCCGGCCCTGCCGATGACCTGCAATATTTTGCCGGCCTCGATGACCTTTGCGGTGACCTTGGTTTCGCTCCTGACAATAAGGGCCTCATACCGCCCTATAACCGCCAGGAGTTCATCCGGGCTCATCCCTATCTTAACGTCCGTCTGGGTAAAGTCCTTGAGTAAATCTATCCCTTCCTGGGCGATAGGATCAGCTACTAAAACCCTCATCTCGTTTTATTCCTTTATTTATTGAATCCAGCCTCGGGCAAAGCTTTCTTTAACGACGCAAGAACATTCTCTATTTCCTTCTCTGATACCCATCCCAGGTGTCCGATACGGAATATCTTCCCGTCCAGTTTTTGCTGCCCCCCAGCCAGGATGACGTCATATTTATCTTCCATGACGTTCAAGAGTTTTTTAGGGTCCAGGCCGTTGGTAGCTTTCACGGCTGTAATTATATCGGATGGACATTTTTCATCCCCGAACAGTTCAAGACCCAGGGATTTTACGCCTTCCCTTACCATCCTGGATATTCGTGCCTGGCGTTGAAAGATCCGGGGCAACCCCTCTTGAATAATCATTTCAAGGGCGGCATTAACCGCGTATACCGCCGATACAGCCGGTGTCCAGGGGGTTTCACCCTTCTGCTGGAAGGACCTGGCTTTGGCAAAATCCCAGTTATAACGCGGCATTTTGGCTGTCTTCTGAGCCTGCCATGCCTGTTCACTGAAGCTCACTGCCGCCAGCCCGGGAGGAGACATGAGGCCCTTCTGGGAACAGGTAACTACCACGTCGCATTTCCAGTTATCCGTCTGCAAATCTATGGAACCCAGGCTGCTTATGGCGTCTACCAGCAGCAGTTTCCCTGCTTTTTTTGCAACGGCGCTGATGGCCTTAACGTCGTTTGTAACACCCGTGGAGGTCTCATTGTGGGTTACGAGGACGGCCTTTATAGAGGGGTCATCTTCCAGGGCTTTTTTCACAGCTTCTGCTTCAACCGGCTTGCCCCATTCAAACTGCAGCCTCTGTACCCTGCCGCCGAAGGCCTCGCCAATCTCGGCAAAGCGGTTGCCGAAAGCTCCGCTGGTTGTCGCCAGAATACCGTCTCCCGGGGACAGGGTATTTACGATGGCTGCCTCCATTCCCCCCGTTCCGGAGCAGGTCAGGACGAAAACGTCCCCGGTGGTTTGATACACAATTTTTAACCTCTGGGTAACCTGTTCCAGTATACTCCGGAACTCCTTTCCACGATGATTTATCATCTGCTTACCCATGGCTTTTAATACCTGGTCAGGACAGGGAGTCGGTCCCGGTATTCTTAAATTCATATTTACCTCCGTTGTAGCTTTTTTCAAACTGGAAAAATTATATTCTTTTGATTATAAAACAAAATACAATCTTTTTAACTAATAAATGCGCTATTTTATTAAATCTTTGTCAATCAATCTGACAAAGTTCCTTTTACCTGCCCGGACGACGGATCCGCTCCTCAAGGAAACAGTATCGGAAGTTATTTTTTCCCCATCTATTTGCACTCCCCCCTGAGCGATCAGACGCTTTGCTTCTCCCCGGCTTTTCGCCATTCCGGCTGATACCAGGACATTTACAATGTCTCCTTTTTCACCGATTTCGCCTTTGCCGAACCGGGAAAAAGAGAAGGCGAATTCTGCTATTTCTTCGGGGGCCTTCCTATCCTGGAAAACCCGGGTAAAGTTACTTTCCGCCAGGGCCGCCGCATCCTC
>JAUYHV010000142.1 GCA_030689845.1 Dehalococcoidia bacterium | reverse complement strand
CTGGATTCCGACTTTCGTCGGAATGGAAACTATGCCAGTACCCGGGTATACCCCCATGCGCCCTTGGGCGGGTAGGTCTTATAATGTATATTGGACAGAGTAAGGATGAGTTTACCCGCTTGAAATGAAAAAGAGCCAAATATGAAGTATTTCCTGGGTCTGGACATCGGCTCGGTTAACGCCAAGCTTGCCTTAATCGACGAGTCTGGTAATACCGTTCACAAAGGAATCGAGAAGATATCTTCCAGCCCGTTATCGGCGGTAAATTCCCTCGTTGCCGGGCTAAGTAACAGCTACGACCTTAATGATATCGTCTCCGCCGGTGTTTCAGGTTGTGGTGATACGATAATTCCTGAAGAACTGTCCTGGTCGGTTTTTACAAGTCCCTTCGCCATCGCCGCAGGCGTACTCCACTATCATCCGGAGGCGAAAACCATAATACAGATCGGCGGGCAGACATCGATGGTAATCTCCCTGGATGATGGCCTGAACAAACCCTGGCGGGTATCTTCGAACCCCCTGTGCGCCGCGGGTACCGGAAAGTTTATTGAGCAGCAGGCTTACAGGCTGGGTATTTCAATAGATGAGTTTTCCCGCCTTGGCATGGAATACGAGGGTGCTGCCCCGAGGATAGCCGCCCGGTGCAGTGTCTTTGCCAAAAGCGACCTCATTCACCTCCAGCAAAAGGGCGTACCCCTTCCCGCCATGATAAAAGGTCTCTCGGACAGCATAGCCAGGATGGTTGTTTCGTTACACAAGGGTTTGCTGGCGGAGCCCGTGTATTTTATCGGGGGAGTAGCAGGCAACGCCTCGGTCAAACAGGCGCTGGAAGAAGCCATTTCCGCAGGCCCCGGCCGTAAAATGGGTATCATCGTGCCGGAGGATTACCTGTTCCTTGAGGCTGTCGGTTGTGCCCTCCTTTCCAAAACCTCGGGCAGGGAATCAAGGGTAGTAAGTCTAACCGAATCAGGGGGCAGGAAAGAGCATCTTGTTTTACCCGGTCTCAGTAAAAACGAAGGTGGAAATACCTGGTACCAGAAACCGGTAGACACACCTTTTACGGGCTATCTCGGTGTGGACGTAGGCTCCACGAGCACAAAGGCGGTTATCATGGACGAAGCCGGATTAACCGTTGTCGCCAAGTATTACACCATGACTGC
>JAUYHV010000137.1 GCA_030689845.1 Dehalococcoidia bacterium | reverse complement strand
GCAGAACTCGTATTATCCACCGTGGTCGTCCCCCACGAGCCGCTGACGTTCGTGGCATACATGAGGGAGGAGCTACCGACATCATAATAACTGATATATGCCGCACCTGACGTCCCCACCGCTATGGAGGTCCGCCCCGCATCAGCAGACCCCGTATTATCCAACGTAGTCGTCCCCCACGCGCCACCGAGGTTCGTGGCGTACATGAGGTTATCGTTCGTTTCATCAAAATAACTGATATATGCCGCACCGGATGTGCCCACCGCTATGGAGCTATACTGCCCCGTATCAGCAGAACTCGTATTATCCACCGTGGTCGTCCCCCACGAGCCGCTGACGTTCGTGGCATACATGAGGGAGGAGCTACCGACATCATAATAACTGATATATGCCGCACCTGACGTCCCCACTGCTATGGAGGTAAACTGCCCCGTATCAACAGAGCTCGTATTATCCACCGTGGTCGTCCCCCATGCCGCATCTGCCGTATCTGCAAGAAATACAGACGGCATGATGAGGAAGAAAAACAGACCCAACAACCTGAATGCGCTGCACAGCTTGCCAGCCATTCTGTTCAATTCCCCCTTAGAAAAGGGGGATAAAGGGGGTTGTCTGTTGTGTGCGCCTTGCTTCACACAACCTACAGATTGAACCAGCCTTGAGCTGCAGGAGGCAACCCCTGCCGCCACGTTACCTATGCCCAACAACCGCAATGCAATCATAAAAGCCACTCCTTTCCTTTTCAATTCGCCCTCTTTCGCGGGTTCACGTTTGCAACTTGAACCCCATTTTTCCCCGATCTGAGTAGAGGACAGGTTATATTTTTGACCTCGAAACAAAAAAACGCCTACAATTTATTTGAATTATGCGTAGGGTGGATTATGGCGTTGGTTTTTACGCCGAATCCACCTTCAATGTATCAGTAAATGGTGGGTTCGCTTCGTCCATTCTACAAGCGCAGGACAGGCTTAACCCACCCTACCGTAAAACCGCTTAAATAAAATGAAAATCCTATACGATCGAAATATCGTAACAGATCAGCCCCCTCCCCTAACCCCTCCCACCAGGGGCGGGGGAAAAACGTTTCCTCCCCCTTGACTTCGTCGTGAGCTCAGTATGTAGGTTGGTTTGAGCAAGGCGAAACCCAACGACAACCGTTCGTGATATTCAAAAAATGTTGGGTTTCGTTCCTCAACCCAACCTACCCCGCTTTTTAATAAAATTCCTGGATATTTTTTACCCTGCTATGATTCGGCGGGTTCATGTTTGCAACAAGAATCCCACGTTTTATATTGTTGCTTCCTGCGGGTTCAAATTTGTAATTTGAACCCCATGTTTTATATTTTTTAAACACGTTATTGCCGATACGACGCCTT
>JAUYHV010000133.1 GCA_030689845.1 Dehalococcoidia bacterium | reverse complement strand
AGACGTGGCTAAATTTCTGGGGATGAAGGGTGCCGCTGAAGCATTAGAAGGAGTGGCCCAAGGCATCCAAGGCACCATAGAGGAAATTATAGCAAGTCAAAATAAGGATTTTGACGAACTGCTACAAGGCGCGAACCAGGTAGCCAAAGGTTTTGGCGGCGTTTCGGACGAGGCCAAAAAAACCGGGGAAGCGATTAACACAATCCCAAACGAGAAGAACATTGCTATCGCGGTTGAAACTAAATTCGATGGGCCGGGATTTGCATCAGAACTAAAGAAGACCACAACAAAGGTAGTTGAGGATTTTAACCGGGGTAATGCAATTATTATTAATGGTGAGGTGGATATTGAGGCTACAAGACTGTTGAGGGCTGGACAGAAGGCGAAAGGAACTCTTACAGGGGCCATCAGCCCTCTTGCGGCAAATGTTGATATTGATAAAGATGCGGTAGCAAAGTTCAAAATACAGGCGGGAATTATTGAAAAATCGTTTGAATTCAGCGCCAAAATAAACATCGCTGAGATTGAGGCCGGTGCCAAGGTTGCGGCGGCGGCGTTTGCATCTATCGGCCAGTCATTCGTAGCCGCTACAGGACAAATAAGCGGCATCCTGGGGGCTTTTGTAAATGCGGATGCTTTTGAGCAAGGGACTATTGAAAGGACGCTGAGGGAGCAACTGGAAATTCAAAGGGCCTTGGCAGATTCTCAAGTTAAGTTGACCGACGCCCAGTCAAAATACTTACGGATCAAAGCCGATAAGTTAGACAAGGGTGACTCATTGATAACGATAACCGCCGACGGGTTGCAGGCTGAGCTGGAAGCGTTCATGTGGAAGATACTGGAAAGGATACAAATCCGGGCAACTGCTGATCAGGCTGAATTTTTGTTAGGGATTTAATATGATATCAATCACAAGAACAACTCCCGGCGGCGAAGGTTATGATGTAGTTGTTTTCCGCAATAATTATAAAGTTGCGTCATTGGTGCGTTCCGGGACGGCCCGGATTAACAAAAGCAAAACATTGGGTGGCGCAGTTGTCGTTATTCATAACGGTTTCGTTGAGGGCGACCGGGATATGAGCGTCAACGGCAGATTGACCGAGGCAGAAATTACGGCTTTATGGGATATATTTTCAACTCAGACATTTGTTAATATTGCTATTCCAGAAGGGGTTTTTGATGGGGTAATTAAAAGCCTCCGAGACGATAACGGGCAAGTGTCCATGGGCATTGAATTTAAGGAGAAGTTGACCACATGAGAGACAGGACTGGCGTAGGATGCAGGTTTGAGGCTGAATTGATAAAAGCCAAACCCAGAGCAGAGGAAATGAAACCGGCTGCTGAAAAAGTTGTTACAGTTGTGATTAAACGGCAGGGCATAATGTCAGCTATTAAATTGATCAGAAAGAGGAGTTAATTCATGCCATCGGCGACCGGGGGAATCGAAACTGACGCGGGTGGGTATCATATCCATACGTTTCTGACAAGTGGGACTCTCGAAGTAACCTCTGGGGGGTCGGTTGATGTTCTGGTTGTTGCTGGTGGAGGGGGCGGCGGCGGTCACGAATATTCTGCTGGCGGTGGCGCGGGCGGGATGGTGGAGCACGCAACTTATACTTTAACAGTCGGTTCTTTGGTCGTTACTGTTGGTGATGGTGGTGCCGGGGGATCGAGTACAGGCGCAGTCGATGCGCTTCCTGGAAATGACTCCGTTTTTGATGGGACAATAACTGGGATTGGCGGGGGGTATGGAGGGGATTATAATCCGTCCGACAGCCCCGGTGGTTCCGGTGGATCCGGTGGAGGGGGCGCTTCAAATTCCGGAACGGGGGGTGCAGGAACTCAAGGCGCTTCGGGCGGCGGGACTGGATTTGGAAATAATGGTGGGACTGGGACTGGAACCGCTGCTGCCGGTGGCGGAGGGGCCGGAGGGGTAGGCGCGAATGGCGCCAGCGGCGGAGGGGCCGGAGGGGTAGGAAGGGCGAACAGTATTTCCGGGGCGTCGGTCACTTATGCAGTTGGGGGAGACGGGGCTCAACAGGCGGCAAAAGGGGCTGCCGGGACAGCCAATAGGGGTAATGGGGGTCAAGGCGGAGGTTCTGGAGTTCCCGGCGGAGCCGGTGGTTCAGGAATTGTTATAATCGCCTATATTACCACGGTTGAGGACGTTCTGACCGAAGGCGTCGGCCTCGGGGATGTCATCGCCGAAGATCATCTTGTTGATATCTTGACTGAAGCCTTGGCGATGAATGACACTATCACTGAGGAACACTTTGTCGACATACTAACTGAAGCCCTGGGCATGAATGACATTATATCGGGCGAGCACGAATTTATCAAAACCCTGATTGAATCTCTGGCACTGA
>JAUYHV010000108.1 GCA_030689845.1 Dehalococcoidia bacterium | reverse complement strand
GAACTGCCTCAATCGATGCAGAGGGCCATGGCTGCCCGGGCCGAGGCAGAAAGAGAGCGGAGGGCAAAAATTATACATGCTGACGGTGAAGCTCAAGCCGCGTCACGTCTTGCCGAAGCAGGTAAAATAATCGCCGCCGATCCCACTGCTTTGCAGTTGCGGTATTTGCAGACCCTTACGGAGATTTCCGCCGATAAAACCAATACCATTGTTTTCCCGCTGCCCATGGACATGATAAAGGCCTTCATGCCCAAAAGCACTGATAAGACCAAGTAAGAATCCGATAGGACCAGGGAAATAAAAAAAGGCAGGGGGCTTATTTAGCCCCCTGCCTTTTTGTTCTAATTCCCCGGGTTATCCCGGGATTCCCGGACCTGTTCTTTATTTAAATACTATACCCTGTCTGCGGAGCAGGGTTTATTCACCACCCTCGTAACGGGCGTCTCTCTTGTGTATGGCCGTCCTCACACTATCATCCCTCCTGTATTTGAAGAAATTATATTCGTCGGCTTCCCAGCGCAGGTTGGTAAACAGCGTGTGAGTCAGGTAACCCTGGGTAAAACCGGTGGTGAGTCCCATACCGTCGTAAGAGAGATGACGGTGGGCTTTTCCAATAGCGATCCCATCCCTCGGCATTAAGCATATGGTTTTTGCCAACTCCAATACTTCCTCATCAAGTTTATCTATGGAAACCGCTTTATTAACCAGTCCGTATCTCTCGGCTTCTTTGCCGTCCAGGTGCCTGCCGGTTAAAAGGATATCCATGGCCCGTTTTAAGCCAACGGTTGCAATCAAAATAGGAATAGTCCCCATGCCGCTACCGGCAAAACCCATGCGCTGCTCGGAATGGCTCAGCCTGGCGTCTTCCGATGCAATTGCCAGATCACAGCAGCACATAAGAATAATACCTTCCCCGATACAATACCCGTGGACCTGGGCAATGGTTACCTTGGGAAACAGGAACAACCTGCGGTGATTTTCTGCAAAAGCTTCCCTGTCGACATTCAGCCTTACCCTCTGGCTGGGCCGCCTTTCATCTTTTTGTTCCCCGGTACCATAACCGTAAATGAAACCGACGGTGCTCAGGTCATGTCCCGCGGAAAAAGCCCGCCCGTTTCCCTTTAGAATAAGTACCTTAATATCGTCGTCTTTCTCCACTTCATCGAGGGCAGCCTGGAATTCGTCGGTAATTCCCCCCTGTCCGGGGAAATCCCACGAATTCAACTTGTCAGGCCTGTTGAAAATTATCCATGCAATTTTGTCCTTCTTTTCGATAAGAATATTTTTTCCTGGCAATGTGCTATTCCTCCTTTACTTGGGACGAATTTTTTTGCGGTACAGGGATTTTTGATGCAGAGTAAGAGGCGGATAAATATTACCACATGTTCTCGACATCTTTCAAACCTGCCGGGAACGCTTTTCAAATACTTATAAAAGCTAACTTACGCTTGTTTCTTCACCCTCCTATCGCGGCTTGAATATAACTGGCGGTGCACGGCCTTGTTGCGGTAAAATTTCCAGACCCGCAGAAATTAAGGGAGGGTTATTCCGGTTGGACATTTCGGAAATAATAAAAAGGTTAAAAAAGGCTTATCCCCGGGCCACTATCGCCCTTGGTTTTGCCAATCCTCTTGAACTACTGGTTTCCACAATCCTTTCCGCCCAGTGCACCGACGTGAGGGTTAACCAGGTTACACCGGCGCTCTTTAAAAGGTACCCCACCGCCGCGGACTATGCCGGCGCACGGGATGAGGAACTTGAACAGTTCATCAAGCCGACGGGCTTCTACCATAATAAGGCGAAGAGCATAAAAGGAGCGGCAAAGATGATCGTGGAAGAATTCGACGGCCGTGTTCCCGGGACAATGGAAGAACTCATTAGATTGCCCGGAGTAGCAAGAAAAACAGCCAATATCGTGCTCTATCATGGTTACAAGATTATTGACGGCATCGCGGTGGATACCCACGTGCGGCGGCTATCCCGGCGCATGGGTCTTACTCATAACGATGCCCCGGAGAAAATTGAAGTGGACTTGATGAAGCAGGTCCCCAGAGGTGATCTGGGGCTTTTTTCCGACCTGCTGATAGAGCACGGGCGGACCGTCTGCAAGGCCAGAAAAGCAAATTGTAAGGAGTGTTTTTTAAACGATCTTTGTATTTCCGCCTTCAAGGTTTAGCCGGGTAAGGGGGAGAAAATACCTAATCCTCGAAAGGGGCTTGAAACCTGATACACAGGCAGGGACGCCTGTGATACCCAGGTGTGAAAAAACCATAGAGCCGTTATAGGCGATTGAAACCCACCCAGGAGGGCGGGCCTCCGTGCCCGTCCACCCAATAACGGTATTTAAATGATGTATTAACTCAGACAGAGATCTTTATAAAGAATTCTCCTTTTTGTAAAAGGAGAACCCCGCTTCGCGGGGGGAGGTACTAAATACCCTGTCCCGATAAATCGGGACACCTCTTTTCCCAAAAGAGGAATTAAACCTTTGAATATGAATATTTGCCGGCTGGAAACAATGAGAAACCGGTTTTTATTAATAATAAATTGAAATCTCGTATTTAAGATTTACACATTATAGCGGAGGACAATCAGTGGGACTGGAAGAATACAGAAAAAAGCGCGACTTTAATAAGACCACCGAACCTATGGGAGAGATTGTGGAGAATGAAGAGAGGTATTTTGTAGTACACAGGCACCAGGCAAGCCACCTTCACTGGGATTTGCGCCTGGAAATGGACGGGGTACTAAAAAGCTGGGCGGTGCCCAAAGAGCCTCCCCTCGTACCGGGAGTTCGCCGCCTGGCTGTGCAGGTAGAGGACCATCCCCTGGACTACATGGATTTCCAGGGTACCATACCCCCGGGGGAATACGGCGCGGGAACCGTGGAAATATGGGACAAAGGCACCTTTGAACTCCAGAAACTGGAAGCCGGAAAGATCGAGTTCTCGGTTAGGGGGAACAAATTACAGGGAGGTTATATTCTGATTCACACGGGGGGTAAGAACTGGCTTTTTTTAAAACGCAAGTCAACAGCCTGAACGGGGATACTTTTTTTATCCAAAGTACCGCTGATGAAATTCTTCAGGGAAGTACGGAACCCGTCTATTTGAATTGATGGAAGTATGTTTTTTTCTTCCCTTCGGCCGTCCCGAAACAATATTCCCGGTTCCCTACACATTTTAAAGCAGGGTAAATTTGACCCTTAAATGTGGATTATGATAAAATAAGCACCGTTAAATAAAGGTGGCTTAAGGCTTCCTGAGCGAAATATCTTAAACAATAATAATGTCTATCAAACCTCTATTGCCCATTTTGAGGTACGCATTACCGTTTCTATTCTTCCGGTAAATCCAAATTTTTGTCCCCAAAAATAGTTCTTAATTGCAAAGGAGTGCATATGGCTAAAATAGTAATCAAGCTATTTCGAGACCCCCGCCAGGCATCCGAAGTCCTTGGGGTATTAAAAAAGCAGGGGTTCAAAGATGATGAAATAGGGCTCATTGCCAGGAGCAATGGAAACCAGGTTTTTTCAAAAGCCTCTCAGACAATCAGTTTTTCGGAAGCAGGAGAAATAGTTGCCCAGGGGCCAGTGCAAAGTCCACTTAAAGAAGCTGGCAGCGCAGCCGAAAAACCGGGACTGGCGGCCGCCCTGTCGAAAATTTTAGAACTCCCGGAGGAGACTGGGAGCTACCTTGAATTCGGGATCACCGTTGGCGGTATCCTTGTTTCCGTGCACGCAGAAGATACAAAGGCGCAAAAAGCCAGAGATGTCTTCCGTTCCTCGAACTTTACGGCCAAACCGAAAGTCGTCAATTCATCGCCCGGCTTCAGCATAGCCGAAAGAATGGCCGCAACAGACCCCATTGATGCACCCATGTCCGGGGATTTCAGGAAATATTAGTCCTTCACCAGGAGGTTTAAAAGCATGTCAAGATATATCACGAGTTCTGCCATCAGAGGCGCCCATGGCGTCGTTGAACAGGCTGAGAAGTTGTATAAAGAGACTTTAAAAGCCCTCGGGCCTGATAAAGAAGTTGCTTTTCCCAATACTACTTACTACCTTCCGGTAATATATACCCTTACCGGACATAAGGTCCAGAAAATAGCCGACCTGGCCAAACCCCTCGAACTGGCAAAAAGCCTCCTGGCCCCGGTGCCTGACGAGCACCTGTGGGTGCCATACCTTGGAGAAGCCCTCGATGCCGGCGCAGCCACCTTGTTCGCGGAGGAAATCATCGAAGGGATACGCTTTGCCAAGGGAGAGCAGCCCGAGGCGAAGAACGGCTTTAAATTTAACGGGCCTATTGACGACGTCCAGATGCGGGCCTGGGGTATCCAGATGGTGGACGGACGAATGCCGGGCTTTGCCGCCGTGATAGGAGCGGCAAAAAACAACGAAATAGCCGTTAAAATAGTCCGGGAACTCCAGTCCAAAGGACAGTTGGTCTTCTTCTCCGGTACGACCAACGGCATATCTATCGTAGACCAGCTGCTGGAATCCGGTGTGGATCTGGGCTATGATACCTTTACCGTTCCTTTCGGTTCAGATACCATTTCGACGGTATACGGCCTCGGATACGCTTCCCGGGCTGCCGTCAGTTTCGGAGGTGTCACCCCGGGAGATTTCAGGAAAATACTTCTGTACAACAAGTTCCGCTGCTTCGCCTTCGCCCTTGTCCTGGGTCCGATTGACGACTTGAAATGGGCCACCGGCGCAGGCGCCATTAATTATGGATTCCCCGCCATCTGCGATACTGTAGTTCCCAACGTTTTACCTACGGGAATTACCAAGTATGAACATGTGGTCAGTATGCCCTTCGATGACATCCCGGGTAAGGATGACATGGAAAGGGCGGAACGCCTGGTGCAGCGCTGCATCGAAGTGCGGGGCATCAAGATTAAAGTAGCCAAAGTGAAAATACCTGTAGCCTTCGGTCCGGCCTTCGAAGGCGAGGTGGTGCGGAGAGATAATCTGCGTATCGAATTCGGCGGAAAAGGGGGAATGTGTTTCGAGTTGCTGAGAATGAAAGACAAGGATGAAGTCGAAGACGGCAAGATAACCCTGGTGGGTCCCGATATCAAGACTTTCGATGTAGGTGCCAAAGTCCCGCTGGCAATCATAGTTGACGTCGCTGGACGCAAGATGCAGGAAGATTTTGAGCCTGTTCTTGAACGCCAGTTCCACCATTTTACAAACAATGCCGAAGGTTTTCAGCACCAGGGGCAAAGGGACATTACCTGGATTAGAATCCATAAAAACGCCGTGGACAAAGGTTTCAAACTGAGCGATATCGGGGAGATTATCCGCACCTGCCTGGTCAACGACTTCGGCGCCATTGTCGACAAAGTACAGGTTACTCTGTACACGGAACCCGAAAAGGTAAAGGAGTTAATCGAGAAGGCCCGGGTTATTTATAACGAGAGAAACGTCAGGATCGCCGGGCTAACCGACGATGCCGTGGATACATTTTACAGTTGCAGCCTGTGCCAGTCTTTTGCTCCTAACCACATCTGCGTAATCAACCCGGAAAGGGTCGGCCTGTGCGGCGCGTATAACTGGCTGGACTGCCGGGCTTCATTTGAAATCAAGCCGTCGGGTCCAAACCAGCCGGTGGCCAAGGGACAGATCGTTGACGCGGAAAAGGGTGAATGGGCAGGAGTTAATAAATTCGCATATGAGCATTCGAACATGGCCATCGACAGGTTTACCTTGTATTCCGTCATGGACGCACCCATGACAACCTGCGGCTGCTGCGAATGTATCATGGTAGTTATTCCCGAAGCCAACGGTTTCATGATTGTTTCCCGTGATGACTACGGTATGACTCCTTCCGGTATGGCTTTTACTTCGATGATGAGTACTGCCGGCGGGGGTCAGCAGACCCCCGGCATGATGGGTCACGGTAAGTATTTCCTTCTCAGCAAGAGGTTTATTTCCGCGGAAGGTGGACTGAAAAGGGTTGTCTGGATGTCCAAGAACCTGAAGGAAGAACTGGGGGAAGAGCTAAAGGAAGCCTGTGCCAACATAGGAGAGCCGGACCTTATTGACAAGATTGCCGACGGCACCGTCGCAACCACCGTCGAGGAACTGCTGCCTTATCTCGAAGAAAAAAAACATCCGGCTCTGACCATGGACCCGGTAATGTAAAAAGCGCCGCGGGATTTTCCGGCCAATCACAAAGTTAACAGGCCGGCAACCCGAGCGATTGATATTACACTATAAAAGGAGCAATTATGGCACCAGTAGAATTACCTGTTGAAAAATGGACTGGAAAAATCAAGGAGGTTAAATTAGGGGGCAACGGGAGGAAGTCCATGGTTATTGGGGGAGAGACCACCCTGCCTTTCCTGAAATTTGAAGGTGTGTTACCCAATAAGCCGGTTATTGCTGTCGAAGTGCAGGATGCTCCGCCTAAAGACTGGCCGCAAGCCCTGGTCTCGGCTTACGGGGATGCTTTAAAAGACCCGGGCGAGTGGGCAAAAAAAGCCCTTTCTTTTGGCGCCGAGATTATTTACCTCCGGCTTAAGAGCGCTCATCCGGAGGAGGGGAATACGGGAGCCGCAGAAGCTAAAAAGGCCGTCGCCAAAGTGCTGGAAGCAGTAGACGTACCAGTAATTGTTATCGGGCCGGAAGTCCCAGAGAAAGATAACGAAGTTCTGGTAGCCGCGTCGGAAGTCGGTAAGGGCCAGCGTCTGGCTCTCGGCAACTGCGTTGAGAAAAATCACCGCACAATTGCGGCAACATGCATTGCTGACGGCCATGTGGCTATTGCCAAAACCCCCATCGAGATTAACCTTGCCAAGCAGTTGAATATTCTCCTTTGCGACGTGGGACTTGCCGCAGATTCTATTATCATGGACCCCACTACGGGGTCGCTGGGATACGGACTGGAATACACTTATTCGGTCATGGAGAGGCTGCGAATAGCCGGCTTGATGGGCGATGGAATGCCATCGATGCCCATGCTTTGCGACGTGGGAGAGGAGTCATGGAGACAGAAAGAGTCCCGTGTTACTACAGGAGTACCCGAAACGTGGGGCGACCCGGCAGAGCGAGCGATTAACTGGGAAATTATTACAGCAATCAGCCTGCTGAACTCGGGGGCGAACATAATAACCCTGCGCCACCCGAAAACCATCGAATTCCTAAAAAACAGCATAGCCCAATTGACCCAGGCCGGTTAAATATTGACGGGCATTGGCAAGAGCCTGCACAGCCGTTAATATGTTATATAAAATATAGTCCTATTTAGGAGGAAAGTCCTATGGCATTGACAGGAATTGAAATATACAAGTTTTTACCTAAAACCAATTGCAAAAAATGCAATTTTCCAACCTGCCTGGCCTTCGCCATGAAGGTGGCCCAAAAAACCGTTGATGTCAGCGTCTGCCCGGACCTTTCTCCTGAATCAAAAGCTGCCCTGGAGGCTGCCGGACGCCCGCCCATCCGCCTGGTGACAATCGGCCCCGACGCCAAGAAGGTGGAAGTGGGTAATGAAACGGTGCTGTTCCGCCATGAAAAAACATTTTTCCATCCCCCCGCTTTGATGGTGAGAATCAAAGATAATGAACCTCTTGAATCAATTGAGAAAACTGTTGCTGAAGTGTCATCCTACTCCGTGGAACGTGTAGGCATCGACATGGCCCCCAACGGTTTCGCTATCGATAACCTGTCTAAAGATGCCGGTACATTTGCGAAAGTTGCGGCGAGCGTAGCCGGGAAGTCGGAACTGCCGCTGGTCCTGATGTCTACCGACCCGGCGGCGATGGAAGCCGCCCTGGAAAAAGTCGGCGGCAACCGCCCGTTGATCTACGGCGCCAATGCCGAGAACTGGGAAAAAATGGCGCAACTGGCCGCCAAATATAAATGTGCCCTGGCGGTTATCGGCAAAGACGGACTTGACAGCCTGTCAGAACTGACAGAGAAAATAACCAAAGCAGGCGTGGAAGACCTGGTCCTTGCACCCAATACGGCCAATTTATCAGACTCCATCAATACCCTCACCCAGTTGAGGCGCCTTGCCTTTAAAAAGGCCTTCAAACCCCTGGGGTACCCCGTTATCACCTTCCCGGGGGCAGCGTCCAAAAGCGTTGAAGAAGAAGCCATTTTAGCCGCCCAGCAAATTGGAAAATACGCGGGAATCATAGTCCTGGACCACTTTACCCCGGCGCTTTTTTATCCCCTCCTTACCCTGCGTCTTAACATCTATACGGACCCCCAGAAACACATCCAGGTTACATCGGCAATATACCCCATCGGGTCGCCAAAAGAAACCAGCCCGGTGTGTGTTACCACCAATTTCTCGTTGACCTATTTCTCCGTAGCCGGAGAACTGGAGTCCAGCGGTTTTCCAGCCTGGCTTCTGGTCTGCGATACCGAAGGACTTTCCGTTTTGACAGCCTGGGCAGCAGGAAAATTCGATGCTGAAAGGATTGCCAAGGCGGTTAAAACCCTCAACCTCGCTGAGAAAATATCGCACCAGAAAATAATTCTTCCCGGTAAAGTCGCAGTCCTGAGGGGCGAACTGGAAGACGAGTTAAAAGGCTGGGATATAATGATCGGCCCTCCTGAAGCAATGGACATCGGTTCTTACCTGAAACAAATGTGGAAGAACTGATTCCCGGGGCACTAATTTTTATTCGGCGCGCGAATTCCGAGGATAACCGATTTTGTCGCAGCAAGTGAATACGTTTGAGGTTAAATTTCTTCCCTCCGGTAAACGGGTGGCGGTTCCTGAGGATTCCCTTCTGCTGGAAGCAGCTAACGAAGCGGGTATTTCCCTGGATACACCGTGCGGCGGGCAGGGGCGCTGCGGCCGCTGCCGTGTGAAAGTTGACAGTGGAAAAGTAAGTCAACAAGAAAGTCACAGGCTGACAAAGCAGCAAATCGCGGAGGGATGGGTCCTCGCCTGTTCCACCAGGGTGGTTGATGACGTGGTAATACTGGAGCCGACGAAAAAGGAAAGGGAGCAGGTAGTTGTCGAGACCGCTGATACCCTGACGGAGACTCCTCTTACCTGCGGCTTTACATTCGCACCCTCCCTTCAAAGGATACACCTTGACGTTCCACCCCCTTCCCTCGAGGATGCCGCCAATGACGTAGACCGGGTAAAAAGGGCCCTGGCAAGCCAGCACGGCATAGAACATGCCAGGCTGGAACTGCCCGTTATTCAGAAACTGGCCGCGGCTCTTCGCCAGAAAAACTGGGAAGTTACGGTTACCATTTTCGATGATAAAAGCGGGGGGCCGGCTGAGGTTATAAACATATATCCCGGTAAAAAGAAGGGACCTGTTTTGGGGCTGGCTGTGGATATCGGCACGACCAATGTGGTTATCGACCTTGTCGACCTGGCAACGGGACGCATTCTCGACAGGGCTTCGGAACGGAACAAGCAGATTATCCGGGGCGAGGACGTAATTTCAAGGATATATTACAGCGAAAAAGGTAAAGGTCTCCTGGAACTGCAAAACCTTGTTATAGAAACGATTAATTTACTTATAAACGACCTGGCGAAAAAACATAAATTTTCCCCCGATGAAGTGGAAGATATGGTAGTGGCGGGAAACACGATAATGCTGCACTTTTTCCTGGGATTGAGGGCCAAATCCCTTCGGGAAGAGCCTTATGTACCCACGTTAATAGATTTTCCCCTGCTGAAAGCCGGGCAACTGGGAGTAAAGATAAACCGCAATGCCTACATGTACTGCATCCCTGCGGTGGCAGCTTATGTCGGGGGCGATATCGTGGCCGGAGTATTGAGTTCCTGTCTCTACCAGTCTGAAAAATTAACCCTGTTCCTGGACATAGGAACCAACGGGGAAATTGTCCTGGGGAACGCCGACTGGCTGGTTAGCTGCGCCTGCAGCGCCGGCCCGGCCTTCGAAGGAGCCGGGGTCCAGGACGGCATGAGGGCCACCGAAGGGGCTATCGAACAGGTGAGGATTAACTCGAATACCCTGGAACCAGAGGTATCCATTATCGGCAGCGGAAAACCCCTGGGGGTTTGCGGTTCCGGCATGATTGCGGCGTTGTCTGAGATGTTTCTTACGGGTGTTGTGAATAAGTCAGGAAAATTTAACGTGGATTTCGTCCAGGGTATCATGAAGAAAAATTCAAGGGTCCGCCTTGGCGATCACCGCTATGAATATGTCCTGGTAACGGCAAAGGAATCCGGAACGGGAAAAGATATCGTGTTGACCGAAGTCGATATTGACAACCTGATCAGGGTAAAAGGATCAATCTATTCAGGAATGGCTGTGCTGGCCCGGACTGTTGGGGTTGATTTGAACGATGTGGAGGAGGTGCTCATAGGAGGGGCTTTTGGCAAGCACGTCAGCGCTGAACAGGCGATAATCATCGGCCTTCTCCCCGATTTGCCCTGGAATAAGTTCAGGTACCTGGGAAATACTTCCGCCAGCGGGTCTTATAGCGCCCTGATATCCCGCGCCGCCAGGGACACCAGCAGGGAGATAGGCCGTAAAATAACCTACCTGGAATTGATTGCCGACACATCATATATGAACGAGTTGACCGGGGCAATTTTCCTGCCCCACACGGATATCGCCCGATTCCCGTCGGTCAAGCAAATCCTGGAAAAAACGGGAAGACAATAATGAGCAAGACGATTGCCGTTGCAGGAAAAGGAGGTACCGGCAAGACAACTATCTCTGCCCTGTTAATCCAGGCTTTGTCAACGAAAGGCACGGTTTTGGCAATTGACGGGGACCCGGCATCTAATCTTAACCTTGCCCTGGGACTGCCTGAAGCCGATACCGTGGGAGATATGCGGGAGGATATGTCAGTCCAGGTGAAAAAAGGCAAGTTCGAAGCCGGAATGTCCAAACCGGACTATGTCGAGTACAAAATACACGAGGCCCTGGTGGAAAGCGAACACATCGATTTGCTGGCAATGGGCCGGCCAGAAGGTCCCGGGTGTTATTGCGCTGCCAACAATATGCTGAGAGATTCCATAGACCGCCTCTCCTCCAAATACGATTATGTAGTCATTGACAATGAGGCCGGCATGGAGCACATCAGCCGGCAGACCACCAGGGACGTTGACATCCTGCTGATAATTGCCGACACATCTTTGCGCAGCCTTATCACGGCAGGCAGGATTAAAGGGTTGATAAAAGAATTGCGCACCAGGGTCGACAAGATAGCCCTGATACTGAATCGCGTGGGCGATTCCCTGTCGGATGAAATGCGGAACGAGATTGCCGCCAGCGGCCTGGAAATCATCGGAAGGATACCCCAGGACCCGAATATTACCGACCTCGATTCGAGGGGAGTCCCCGTTGTCGAGCTTCCCCCGACCGCTCCATCGAAAATGAAAGTTATGGAAATATTGAAGAAATTAGGGCTTTTGTAAGCTATTTTGTTTCCCAGGAAAGGGGTAACGATTACCGTCGGGACGTTAATTTCCAGCTAATTTTAAAAATATCTTCAAATTTCATCGATTTTGAATAAATAAAAGAGGAGAAAAGAAAATGCTCGTGATCGGCGAAAATATCCACGTGATTTCCCCGGCTGTCAAAGACGCTATCGAAAGCAGGGATAAGGCTTTTTTCCAGAAACTGGCTACGGAGGAGGTCAAGAAAGGCGCTCAGGTCGTTGATCTCAATATCGGCCCACAGAAAAAATTGGGTGGTGAAATTATGTCCTGGCTGGTGAATACCATCCAGGAAGTGGTAGATGTTCCCATTTCCCTGGATACCACAAATCCCGTCGCTATAGAGGCGGGCCTCAAGGTATGCAAGAAAAAGGCTATCATCAACAGTACGGACGCCACCGAGGAACGCCTTGAAGCCCTGATGCCCCTTGCAGCAAAATACAAGGCCAACATCATCAGCCTGACCCTGGGCAAGACCGGCCTGCCCACTACCGCTGACATGCGAATTGAACTGGCCTCGGAAAAGATCCTTGTAGCTGCTGCCGAGCAAAATGTTCCCATGGAAGATATCTGGCTTGACCCCCTGGTTTTGACAGTCAACGGCAACCAGGACCAGGCTATTCAAACGATAAATGCCGTCCGCTTTTTCAAACAGATGGGTGATCCCCCTCCCTTTACCACCTGCGGCCTATCCAATATCTCCAACAGCTGTCCCAAGGAAAATAGGCCCCTGCTTAACCGTATCTTCTTGATAATGATGGCAGGCGCGGGACTGGACAGCGCTATTGCCGACCCCCTTGACCCGGACCTCATGGAAGCATTACGTATCATCGATACCAAAGATAGTTCCACGGAAAAGGGCAAACTCTACCTCCGGCTTTATGAAACTTACCAGGCCGGGGAAGAATTCGATCCCGGCGGAGTTGACATGAGCAACCCCGAGCTCAGCGATATCGTGAAAACCGTGCTGATCCTGGAAAACAAAAACCTCTACGCCCACAGCTACCTGAAGCTTTAAACCAGCTTGCCAGAACCGGTTTAAACAGGGGTTAACAGGAATATCCCGAAATAAAGATTTCCTAAATAATCACAGCGAATAAAATTGCACATTCCGGGGAACGGATAACGCCTGTTCACCTGTCAAGAGAATAGCGTAATTGACCATTATATATTCACATTTCCAATTTTTCGGATCTTTATATCAAATTCTATAGATAGCTTTCGAAATTTAAGTTGCACCTTAATTAATTTTG
>JAUYHV010000104.1 GCA_030689845.1 Dehalococcoidia bacterium | reverse complement strand
GAACTGGCGCATAATGGCAATGGTCCGGCCGCCGTAAATGGCTGCCATCATGGCTTGAATTCCGGCTACGTGGTACAGCGGCACGGTCAGCAGGTTTACTTCAGCCATGTCAAGATTTACTGGTTCAACATTTTCCAAGGCATATACCGTAAAGCTATTGTGGGTCTGGGGAACGCCTTTGGGCCGTCCCGTTGTCCCGGCAGTGAACATCAAAATCGTCGGGTCGGTATCTTCAATCTCCGTAAAAACATCTTCGGGAGAGCCATCGGACAACAGGTCTCCGTAGTACAGCATGTCGCCGGTTTTATTATCAAGGGATACATAACGGTTTACTGTCTTCAGTTCAGGTTTAATTTTTTTTACCATGTCGACATAGCGGTCGCCGCAGAAAAGAAGGTTTACCTCGGCATAATTCATCATGTAAGTTAGCTCGTCTTCCTTGGCCCTGAAGTTGAGGGGGCAGAAAATGCCACCCAGTTTGGCGGTGGCAAAATATGCCTCCACGTACTGGGAGCAGTTGACCTGCAATATCGCTACCCGGTCACCCTTCTTTATCCCGAGTTTTGCCATGGAGTTAGCCAGGCGGTTCGTCCGGTCGGTAATTTCCGAGAAAGTGAGCTTGTTCCCTTCAAAAATAATAGCCGGACGGTCCGGGCAAATTGCGGCAGCGATGTTAAGGAAGTCAACTGTATTCATTGCGGCTCCTTCTTAATAGGGTTTAGGTTTTTTTAACAGGTATGATAAAAAATACCTGATAGTTCATCAGGAGAAAAAGGGTGTCGCGGGGAGCTTGTAGGGAAAACGCAACTTTTGCCGGATTTCAGGTGATTCAGGCTGGCAATCCCGATTTATTGAAATTCGCGGGGCAATGATATTTATTGGATATGGATAAAACACGATAACCGGGAAATATTATAGTTGAAATTTGATTATACCGCAAAAATATCGATAACGAATATTTAGCGTGTGTACAGAAAGCTTCCGCGAAACTTAAAAAAGTGCTTTCAAATCCCTCTCAATCTCCCTTTACGAAAGGGAGAGGCTCTATTTCCCCCTTTATTAAAGGGGGGATTAAGGGGGAATTTG
>JAUYHV010000101.1 GCA_030689845.1 Dehalococcoidia bacterium | reverse complement strand
ATGGTGGCCCCTTCTTCAATGGCCACCTCGAAATCGTCGGTCATTCCCATGGAAAGTTGATTTAGACCAAAAGCGTTTCTTAATTCCCTCAACTTCTTGAATACAGGGCGTACCAGCTCTGGATCTGTGGTTAACGGGGCTATAGTCATAAATCCCTCTATACCGATGTTGGGAAGTAAAAATATTTTCTTTAGCACCGCCGGTAATTCCCCGGGAGAAAATCCACCTTTTGTCGTCTCCGCGGTGATATTTACCTGGAGGAGTACCGGCACCTTCCTGCCGGCACGCTGGTTGATGAACTCCGCCAGCTTTATCGAGTCCACACTCTGGAAGTAATCGAAGATTTTCACAGCCGCAGATACCTTGTTGGACTGGATAAGCCCTACCATGTGGAAAGTATATTGCGACCTGATGTCGGCAAGAGCCGCTGCCTTGTCCAGTGCCTCCTGAACACGGTTTTCCCCGAAATGCCTGAGCCCGGCATGGAATGCCTCCCTGATAGCTCCGGGTTGGACGGTTTTGGTAACTCCTACCACTATTATTTCTTCAGGATCCCTGCCGGCCCGGGAGCAGGCTTGAGCTACTCTTTTTTTTATTAATTCGTAGTTTTCTGTGACAGTCATTTTACATGTGGCCCGGCATCCGGTGTCAGATTCCCGGGAAGAGATTAGAATCGTAATAATCTAGAATTACTCTCCGAATTTTTATGCGAAACAGGAGTATCGTTACCTGGCGACAATGTTAACCAGTCTCCCCGGGACGTATATAACTTTTACAACCTGTTTGCCTGCCAGGTAGCTTTTTACTTTTTCCCGCTCCAGGGCAATATTTTTTGCCTCTTCTTCGGTAATAGAGGGGGAAACGCTTTCCTTGTCTCTTAAATGCCCGTTGACCTGGAAAACAAGGGTAATCATTTCATCGGCTGCCAGTTCCTGGTCCCAGGACGGCCAGGTTTGGTTGTGGATGCTGTATGGGCAGTCCAGTTTCCCCCAGAGTTCTTCAGTGACGTGAGGCGCCGACGGAGCCAGAAGCAGAAGCAGGATTTTTAACGATTCTCTGTATGACCTGCTGTCAACGGTACCGTTGTCCTTTACATCGCCAAGGAAGTTGGTGAACTCCATGAGGGCTGCCAGCATGGTGTTGTAGTGAAACTTCTCGATATCGTTACTCACCTTTTTAACAGTCTTGTGGGTCAGTCTCAGTAGTTCCCTTTTAGAACCTTCATCAGTCTCCCCTTTTTGCTGATAATCATCGAGAACCAGGTTCCATATCCTGTTGAGCCAGCGGTGAATGCCGTTTATGCCGCTGTCATTCCAGTCACCGCCCAGGTCCCAGGGACCGACAAACATCAGGTACGCACGGACGGTATCGGCTCCCAGTTCGGCAACATATGGGTCTGGATTCACTACGTTACCGCGGGACTTGCTCATCTTATGCTGCTGGCATATTATGGTGCCCTGGTTAAAAAGACGTGTAAAAGGTTCTCCGAAATCCACCAGTCCCATGTCCCGGATCGCCCTGGTGAAGAAACGGGCATAAAGCAGGTGCATATTTGCATGCTCCGCGCCTCCCATGTACTGGTCTACCGGGAGCCAGTATTTGACTTTTTCGGGATCAAAAGCCAGTTTCGATTCTTTAGGGCTGGCGTACCGCAGGAAATACCATGATGAGCACATGAACGTATCCATGGTATCGGTTTCCCTTTCCGCCGGTCCCCGGCAGCTGGGGCAGGTAGTATTGACAAAAGACTCGCTGTATTTCAGGGGTGATTCCCCGGTGGGGCGGAACTCGGCGTCGGGAGGCAGCAGCACGGGAAGGTCTTTCTCAGGCACGGGCAAAATACCGCAGCTCCGGCAGTAAATCATGGGAATAGGGGCTCCCCAGTACCTTTGGCGGGATATTAACCAGTCCCTTATTCGGTACCTTATGGTGCGGTGCCCGAAACCCTGTTTTTCTATATGGTACGTTATAGCTTCCAGTCCTTTTTCACTGGACAGCCCGTTAAATTGCCCTGAGTTCACCATGGTTCCCGGTTCAATCCAGGCCTCAGACAGCTCTTCTCCCTTCCAGGCTGGAGGGGAGATAACGACTTTAACAGGTAAATCAAACTTTTTTGCGAAAGCGAAATCACGGGTATCGTGGGCCGGCACCGCCATTACGATGCCTGTACCGTAGGTTTGCAGGACGTAGTCCGCAATCCATATAGGTACCTGTTCGCCGTTTAGCTTGTTTATGGCATAAGCCCCGGTAAATACGCCGTCCTTTTCCCTGGCTTCTGAAAGTCTTTCTATTTCTGTTTGCTGTCTTGAACGGGCAACGTATTCCTCTATGGCAGCCTTCCTGTCGGGCGTTGTCAACTTTGCCACTAGGGGGTGTTCCGGAGCAAAAACAACGAAGGTAACTCCATAAACAGTATCAGCCCTGGTGGTGAATACCCGGAATTCTTTCTCTGTCCCATAGTCTTTTTCCAGGCCGAAAACTATTTCAACACCGGCGCTTTTGCCGATCCAGTTTTTCTGCATGGTGTTTATGCGTTCAGGCCACTCTATACCCGAATGGTCCAGCAACTCGTCGGCATACCTGGTTATCCTGAAAAACCACTGTTCCAGGTCTTTTCTGTCTACAGCCGTTTCACACCTTTCGCATACCCCTTCTTCGACCACCTGTTCATTGGCCAGGGAAGTCATGCAGCGGGGACACCAGTTAACGGGAGCCCGTCCCCGGTAGGCAAGTCCCGCCTCGTAAAGCTTCAGGAAGAACCACTGGGTCCACTTATAATATTCAGGCAGGCAGGTGATAATTTCCCTGTCCCAGTCATATACCGCTCCCAGTGTCCGGAGTTGCCGCCTCATATTTTCAATATTTTCCATGGTCCACCTGTGGGGATGGATATTCTGCTTTATGGCGGCATTTTCCGCAGGCAGGCCGAAAGCATCAAATCCCATGGGATGCAGAACGTTATATCCCTGCATTCTTTTAAAACGGGCATGAACATCCGATGGAGCCATGGCGTACCAGTGCCCTATATGCAGGTTCCCCGAGGTATATGGGAACATGGTCAGGGCGTACCACTTGGGTTTTGAACTGTCTTCCGTTACCTGGTAAAGCCTGTCTTCCGCCCATTTCTCCTGCCATTTGTTTTCAATTTGCCCGGGTTCATATTTCGGTATCATATTTTGACCCTGTCAAAAGTTTAATTTCAAGGTTGCCGGTGATACGGGACTAAATCCAATTTAAATTACCGTTGCCGGGCGAAAACCGGGTGCGAAGAACGATAGACTTTGAATGAAGGCTCATTTTATCACCATGATTTTAGCACATTTAACTATATTGTACCTTTGATAAAGCCTTCTGCGAAACACCACAAATTCCCCCTTAATCCCCCTTTATTAAAGGGGGAAATAGAAGCCTCTCCCTTTCGTAAAGGGAGATTGAGAGGGATTTAAAAGCACATTCCCCTTCATTAAAGGGAGAAATTGGGGACGGGTGGTCCTATTACACGTTTTGAGACTGGGAATACCCCGGGAAGGCAGCCGGTTTGTATTTGAATATGATGAACATCAAAATGGCGGCAATTACGCCGCTGGAAGCTCCGATGGCGAAGGAACTCTGGTACCTGCCGGTAATGTCGTAGGCAAGCCCGCCGATCAAGGCCCCTGAAGAAGCCCCTATACGCCAGCCCAGGGCTAAAAGCCCCATAAGGCCGCCGACATAGCGCCGACCGAAGAAGTCTCCCACCATTTTTACCAGCGCGGTATCGGCTCCGGTATACGTTGCTCCGAAAAAAATCGCCGTGACGTAAAAAACGGGCAAAGTCCGGGCAAACGCCAGTCCTATCATGGACATGGTGAACAGGATAAAGCATGTTGTGCCTATGGCCCTGCAGCCCCACCGGTCGCAGGAGTAACCAAAAACAAGCCTTCCTGCTATACCGGCTAAACCCATGAAGCTTATTATTGTCGCTGCCGACACGGGATCGATTCCCGCGTCCGTTGCCATCGGCACAACATGTACCAGGGCGACAAAAACGGGCAATGCCAGGAGGAGCCAGAGCAAAAGGAGCAGCCAGAAAGCCGGCAATCTGATGGATTCTTTAATAGTAAAACCTTCGAGGGTAACTTTACTTCCGGAAGGTTTGAAATCCTGGGCTTTCCGGACACCGTCGGGCTGCATCCCATAATCCTCCGGTGAATTTTTTAAAAAGCTGGCAAGAGTAAAAATCAGGACTGTCAGGGTTACCGCAATTATCAGGTACGTAGAACGCCACCCATACCAGCCGATGGCTGTGGCGATGGCAGGGGGAGGCAGCACCTGGGCAAGTCCCATACCCATAAGTGTAATACTGAGACCGAGGCCTCTTTTTGCCACGAACCACCGGGAGACGGTGGCTGCCGGTACGATATAGGCAGTTGACGTACCGATTCCGACAATCAACCCGAACCATAAATATAGCTGCCAGAGGGAACCGAGTTGCGTGAGCAATAAATATCCCGCTCCAATGAATAAGGCCGAACCGTACATTACCTTTTTAGCCCCGTACCGGTCGCTTAAAGTTCCTGCGAAAAAACCCAGGAGACCGCCGACCATCAGGTTAATGGTCATGGCGGCGGAAACTTCTGTCCTGGACCAGGAGAATTCTGAAGCTAAGGGCTTAAAAAAGACTCCGTAACTGTAATGCGGTCCCCATATAAACAGCGCCAGGGTAAACAGTATTGCCACATTTATCCACCCGTAAAATATTTGTGGTTTAGCCAAATTCTTGCCCTTCTATCGAGTTAACAAGGCACCGTTTATTAAAATTGGGGGCTTCCTGAAAAACCTCCGATATTATTCACTTTATCCTTGAAACTGTCAATCAAAACTGAAAGTTTAGAGAAACTTATAAAATTGCTTTCAAATCCCTCTCAATCTCCCTTTACGAAAGGGAGAGGCTTGATTTATTCCCTTTACGAAAGGGAGAGGCTCTATTTCCCCCTTTACGAAAGGGAGAAGCTTGATTTTTACCCTTTACGAAAGGGAGAGGCTATATTTCCTCCTTTACGAAAGGGAGAAGCTTGATTTTTACTCTT
>JAUYHV010000098.1 GCA_030689845.1 Dehalococcoidia bacterium | reverse complement strand
GTAGTGTCTCTAATATCTCTTTACAATTTGCAGTGCTACTGGTGTCATTCCCGCGAAAGCGGGAATCCAGAGCAACAGACTGGATTCCGGGTCAAGCCCGGAATGACAAAGATTGTAAGGCCATTTATGAGACACTACACTAGCGGAAAATCAGAAAAAATGATTATTTATTAAGGAGGGTTGAAATGAAAAAAATCGTTATGCTGATTGGGGTAATGGTGTTAGTAGTGAGTTTGTTGTTACCGGCGTGTACCCGGGGAGGAGCGCCAAAAGGAGACTTGCCGGCGTCAATTTCCTACGGGACACTGCCAATGGGGACAACATTCCATACCACGGGAATTGCCCACGCCGATGTAATAAAAAATCACACCGGAATGGAAGTGTTTATTGAGCCTGTTTCTAATCCCGTAGCCATTCTTATCCAACTCCTGCAGGCAAAAGAACTTGATGCGGCTATTACAATGGGATTTCATACCTGGTACAGCTTTGGCGGCAAACCGGGGTCTGCTCCGAATATCAGGGACCTGAGGACACTTTTCAGGTGGACGCAATTCAGGTATGGTTATATTGCCCGGGCAGACGCGGGAATAAAAACCATGAAGGATTTAAAAGGAAAAAAAGTTTCAGCATTATGGCCTGCTAACGCGGCTTTCCAAGATCTGGTGAATGAAACCTTGCTCGGCGCCTACGGTATGACATTGAAGGATATTGTTGCCATGGAGTATTCGAATCCCGCCGAAGGGATGAGAGGAATGATCGAAGGGAAATACGATGCTCATTTCGGATCCCTGGCTGGTGGGGCAATGCACGAGGAATTGGCCTCAACCGTTGGCGGACTTATTATTCCTATCGACCACGATCCAAAAATTATGGATTACATAACTGCCAGAACACCTTTCCTGGCTCCTGCAACCGTTCCCGCTGGTACTGCTTTGACCAAGTCCGGCGCAGTGCCGGTTGTGGCGGATAATTCGTTTGTCTCTGTCCATAAAGATATGGATGAATATTTAGCATATACACTGGTCAAAACCCTTATCGAAAACAACGCGGAACTGGTGAAAATTAATCCTGGTTTAGCGGAAGGAACTTTGGAGAATGCTACGGGCAGGCCTGAGGCTCCATTTCACCCTGGAGCGGTAAAATATTATAAAGAAAAGGGTGTCTGGACCAGTGAACTTGATGCCTTGCAGAATAAACTGCTGGCAAAATAAGGTAATTGGCCTGTAGGGGGGTGACCTGGGTTACTTTGTTACACGGCTCTTACTGATTAGATTGAATTGCTGTCTGGTCAAAAGGAACGCAGGACAAATTCGACAAACCAAGGGGGGGCGGATATGTACAGTCGCCCCCCCTCCCCTTGTAAAAGTCGTGCTGAAACCGTGAGGGACATATTTCTGAGTTCTCCACATAAGGGAGTTCTGTTTTTATTAATCGTGTTATTCCGGACGGATAATACAATTGCAATCCTTAAACAGGTTTTGAAGATTTAACGTGCAAAACGAAACAGGAGGCCTTGAAACCCAGGGATTGAGGGAATTCAGAGGGTTCTGGCGATACATTGCTGCTGGAACAGCGATACTTCTGAGCCTGTACACCATTGCATATCTCCTGGATATTTTTTCTCTTGCCGGTATATATATCCAGATTCGCATTCACCAGGCGATATTCCTTTCCTTGAGCCTGTTTTTAGTTTTCCTCATTGCTCCCTACAAAAGAGGAGCCTCGTTAAATAAATTCCCCTGGTACGATAAAGCCCTGGCCTTGCTCGGTCTTATCGGCCCTGGCTATGTGGCCCTTTTTATCGGCAAGATCCAGGAGCAACATGACCTGATTGTAAATAACCTGGAATTGCTGCTGGGTATAATAACGATTTTGCTGATACTGGAAGGCAGCAGGAGACTGGTAGGGACTCCCTTTGTCGTTGTTTGCGCCGCCTTCCTGCTCTATGCCAAATTCACTAATTATTTCCCCGGAATATTTCACGGTAAGGGTTATTCGGTGAACAGGGTAACCCAGCACATGTATTTCTCGGTAGAAGGTATTTTCGGGATTCCCCTGGAACTGGCTGCATCCGTTATTTTTGTATTTATTCTGTTCGGGCAACTACTCTATTTTTGCCGCGCCGGGCAGTGGTTTATCGAACTGGCCCAGTCCCTTGCCGGACATACAAGGGGAGGCCCTGCAAAGGTAGCAGTTATAGCCAGTGGATTATTTGGCACCATCAGCGGCAGCCCAACTGCGAATATATGTACTACGGGTATTATTACAATCCCGATGATGAAAAGGGCAGGATACAAACCGCATTTCGCTGCGGCTGTGGAAACGGTGGCATCCACCGGAGGGTCGCTTATGCCGCCTATTATGGGGGCTGTTGCTTTTATTCTTGCAGACTATATTCAGGTCCCTTACTCAAAGGTGGCCATTGCCGCTTTTCTCCCGGCGGTTCTTTACTACGTCGCCCTGTATTTCCAGGTAGACGGAGAGGCAGTACTCCTGGGCTTGAAGGGCATGCCGAGAAAGGAATTGCCGGATTTTAAAAAGACGTTCCTGAGCGGATGGTACTACCTGATTCCCTTCGCTGTACTTGTTTATTACATGTTCGTGCTGAATTTCGGACCCGCCAAGTCGGGGCTATATGCTACGGGGGCATTGATTCTGGTCTCAGTAGTTTCCAATATTATACGCCGGCAAAGGGAATTCAGCCCCGGAATTTTACTCCAGGCAATCAAGATGACCGGTTTCGGTATCCTTATTGTCACTATGGCTACCTCTGCCTCGGGCATTCTGATTGGCTCTGTATCCCTGACGGGACTTGGAATAAGGTTTTCTCAAATCATTATTTCCATTGCCGGAGGGCATAAGTTAGCAATATTGGTACTGGCGGCCATTGCAAGCACTGTCATGGGCATGGGGCTGCCTGTTGTTCCCTTGTATATTTTACTGGGGATCCTGGTCGCTCCAGCCCTTGTGGAGACGGGTGTGCCACTCTTAGCAGCCCATTTATTTATTCTCTATTTTGGTGTTTTGTCCTTTATTACTCCTCCCGTTGCGGCGGCGGTCTTTGTCGCCGCGCCCATGGCCGGTGCACGGGTTATGCAGACCGGGTGGCAGGCCATGCGACTGGGTATTGTGGCTTACATTGTTCCGTTTATGTTCGTTTATTCACCGGCATTATTATTGTCAGGATCCGTGTTTCATATAGTGACCGCGGTAATCACCAGTTTAATCGGGGTTATGGCGCTGGCGGGAGGGGTGGAAGGCTGTTTGTTTAAAAGGGTAAACTGGTTGGAAAGGATATTGCTCATCATTGCTGGAATCATGCTTATCGCAGCCAATTTGCGGTCAAGCCTTGCTGGTGCTATTATTATTGCATTGATATTGCTTCACAGGTGGGTGGCCGAAAAAAAAGCGGCTAAGCAGGCAGCTTCGAAAGAGGTTAATGATATAAATTGATGGGTCACTCCAAGTTCCCACCTGTTCACGGCAGCAATTCCCGGGTAAGGCGGAGGACTTAATTAAGAAATATAGATTAGATGCAAAAAAATAATCTGAGGTTATTATCGGACAGGCATGATAGACTGTTAAAGAAAAGGAAAGTGTTGTAATGTACGGTTGGATGGGAACAATATTGCGCATTGATCTGACATCAGGGAAAATTGTAAAGGAGCCATTAAAGGAAGATTTTGCAAAGAAATGGCTGGGTGGTGAGGGAATTGGGGCCAAGCTTCTCTGGGATGCCGTCGGGCCGGAAGTCAAGGATGGGCTTGATCCTGACAACGTCCTGATTTATACCGCTGGCCCCATAACAGGTACTATTGCCCCCAGTAGCGGCAGGAATGAAATAGTAACCAAGTCTCCCATCACCGGCGTCTTCGGAGACAGTAATTCCGGAGGGCATTTTTCTCCGGAATTCAAGAATGCGGGGTATGATGCAATTGTAATCTCAGGAAAGGCAAAATCACCCGTTTACATATGGATCGACGATGACAGGGTGGAAATAAGGGACGCCTCCCGGTTGTGGGGAATGCTGGTTTCGGATACCGATAAAACAATAAAAAAGGAACTGGGGGACGACAATATTCAGGTATCCTGTATCGGTCCGGCGGGGGAAAACCTGGTCAGGTTTGCCATACTTATGAATAACCTGGAAAGAGCGCCCGGGTGGGTGGGATGCGGAGCCGTGGCTGGTTCTAAGAAACTGAAAGCCGTAGCTGTCAGGGGGACAAAGGGAGTCTCCATAGCCAGGAGTGAAGAGTTTGAAAAAGCCTGCCTGGATACCAGAAAAAAGATAAAGAAACTAAGGCTGTTGCATACCAGGAGGAAGATAGGTACTCACTACCTGACCGACCTTTTTTACCACGCCGGTTACGCTCACCAGAACAACATGAATATTACCCAGTGCTCTCCCGACTATTATGAAAAAATCAAGGGAGAAAATGCTGCCAAATATTTCACTTCCGTTACCGGCTGCCATGGCTGCGAGGCTCACTGCGGACACCATTTTAAGATTAGCGAGGGAAACTTCGCCGGTTTGTCCGCCGGTGGTTTTGAGTTCGGTATAGCCCAGGTAATCCTCATGTGGTACGGCTCTCCCAGTTATGAACTGGCCCTGGCAGTAAGTCATTATTGCAACGAAAACGGAATGGACGGCTCGGAGTCGGGAGTCCTGCTGTCCCTGGCGACGGATCTTTTTAAACACGGCATAATAACGGAAAAAGATACCGACGGCCTCGTCCTGGACTGGGGTGACGAGAAAGTTGTCATGACAATGCTTCCAAGGATTGTAAAGCGCCAGGGGTTCGGCGACCTTCTTGCCGAAGGGGTATACAGAACGGCGCATAAACTGGGAGAGGAAGCAGAGAAGTATGCGTATACTATAAAAAAACGGGTATCGATCGAAGCGCCTGCCCGGGCTACTTACGGCTGCGCCCTGGCATCCGCAACTTCCACCAGGGGAGCAGACCATCTCAAAGGATGGCCTTATCCCGAAGTAGCCGGCTTGTCGCCGGAGGTGAGCCGTAAATTGTGGGGGAACACCAACACTACCAACGGTCGCAGCCACGAAGGCAAGGCGGAGATGACCATCTACGAACATGCCATTTTTGTTATTATAGACGCCCTGGGTATGTGCAAATTCCACAGCCGCCCACCGCTGGATGGCCTGAACGAAGACGACTATGCCCGCCTGGTATCGGCAGCAACGGGTGTGGACTTTACAGGTCAGGACCTTATCGAAATTGCCAACAGAATCTATAATCTGGAGCAGGCATTCAACGTTCGGGAGGGTCTGGGACGGAAGGACGATATGCTCCCGGAGAAATTTTTTACCGAGCCCCTGAACTCCGGTCCCAACAAAGGCTTCATGTTAGAGAAAGACAAGTTCGAAGCCATGCTCGACGATTATTACAACGCCAGGGGGTGGGATGTAAATACCGCCGTTCCACTGCCGGAAACCCTTGAAAAATATGGCCTGGAAGATGTTGCCCGGGAGTTGAAAAACCGCGGCCTGTACGCAGAGAAAAAGGTTAAAATACGTTCAAAAGGTAAATAACTAACTGGGAGTGCAAGCTCATGAATGGATGGTCGGGGTGTATATTAAACGTTGATTTGACCAGCGGTTCTATTAAGAAAGAGCCGCTGGACAGGGGATTTGCTGAAAAATGGCTGGGTGGTGAGGGTTTCGGCGCTAAAGTCCTCTGGGACAGCGTAGGCCCGGAGGTGATAGACGAACTGTCCCCTGAAAATGTATTAATATATGCTGCCGGGCCCCTCAGCGGAACCATGGCCCCCAGCGCGGGGCGACTGGAGATAATTACCCGGTCTCCCCTGACGGGTATATTCGGCGATACCAACGTGGGAGGGCATTTCGCTCCGGAAATGAAACTGGCCGGTTACGACATGATTATTATCCGCGGCCGGGCAGCTAAACCAGTGTACCTCTGGATTGACAACGATACCGTCGAGATAAGGGATGCCGGGAATCTG
>JAUYHV010000093.1 GCA_030689845.1 Dehalococcoidia bacterium | reverse complement strand
AAGGGGCCACCCGTGGAGTACTCATTTATCCTTAAACCAGAAAGGAGGCGAGAAAAATATGCCACTAGTTCGTTGGACCCCAATGCTGCCAGCGTTGGAGGAGTTCGATAAATTCTTTGAAGACTTTGGCGGTTTATCGCGCGGCAGCAATTTTGTGCCGGCCTTGGATGTGTACCAAACCAAGGACGCGGTAGTGGTGGAAACCCCGTTAGCTGGAGTGGACCCGGACAAGGTGAACATCTCCATAGAGAACGATGTTCTCACCATCGAGGGTTCAACCGAGCACCAAACGGAGGTGGATGAGAAGAATTACTACCGTAAGGAAGTGCGTAGCGGAGCTTTTCACCGCTCCGTGGCGCTACCAGCTTCGGTGGACGGCAACAAGGCCAAGGCAACGTATGAAAAAGGAATCCTCAAAGTAGAGATTCCCAAAGAAGGGCGTGCCAAGCCGAATACAGTTAAAGTGGAGGTTAAGTAGGCTGTCCGCCCGGGGCGGACAGCCCCCCCAGCGAGTCCACCATAAACTGGCGGATTCACAGGAGGGGAAATAAATAGAGGTTCCGGATTATTCCGAAACCTCAAGGAAAAAATGTTTTTATCCAATTATTTAATTATGCGGTTGATGAATATGAGAGTTGTAAAAATACCTATCCCCATTAGTCCTGCACCTGATGACTCCAGGCTCGTGCTTTGAATGTGAGTTCCCACCCAGAATAGTATGAAGCCAATAACAGACACATCTATGGTTACCCATTTTTCGATATGAGTTGTAATGGCACGCAAGGGTGGGGGCAGTGTTATAAGTTTCATCTCATTGCCCTCTATGGTTAATTGATTGTTTGTTGTTAATTTCCCCGCACCTTACCATATATCATTACCATTGTCAATACTGGCCCTGTGCCAGCCTCCATGTTAGTCAGTCTGGGTAGCCCAGGCTTACTGGCCCGGAGGAAAAAATAAAAAAGAGGTGCCAGCGATAACTGCCAGCACCCAAAAATAGAAAATTCAGTTATTTATTTGATATTTGTTTAAGTTCATTATACACCCTCACTATTAATGTCAATTATTAAGAAAATACTATGTCCAAAATTCTAGGTATTGACCTCGGTACAACCAATTCCTGCATGGCTGTTATAGAAGGCGGCCAGC
>JAUYHV010000090.1 GCA_030689845.1 Dehalococcoidia bacterium | reverse complement strand
AAGGGGCTGAAATAGTCCCGCGGGCCGATCGTTGTCTACCTCTTTACCGTAATCGTTTTCCTGCATGTCGCTGCTGGTTTCATCTATTTTTTCGGCGCTGTGATAATTAATGCTCTTTACAATACAGGAGGTGAGCGCATCCACTTCATGTCATTCTGTCCCTTTCTGCCCTTTTCATTGGAAGGATAAGGAGATACAAGTGTAGGGGCACGGTATGCCGTGCCCCTACGGTGCTCTTTACTGGACTCCCGTCATGCTGAGCCCGCTTGCCATGTCATTCTTATATTGCCCAGGTATCAGGGCTATTTAAACCGTAAGCAGGAATAACAGGGTAAAAGCTTAATTAAATCGGGTAAGAAATTATTAAAAAAAGCATCATAATCACCTTGACATCCAGCGGTGTCTGCCTTTATATTAGAGTATGTCCCATTGATGTTAAATGTTGTTTAGATGGGGCAGTAGAGGATCCGTCGGGTCCCCACGAAGTTAAGAAAGCTTTTTATTGTCCGGTACATACAGTTTCGAGAGCTGAATTAAATAGCACAGGTAACACTTATATTTGAAGGAGGAATTTACGATGAAAAAGACTTTATGGATTATGATGGCTTTTCTGATAGCAGCCGCTACTCTCGGCGGGTGCGGAAAGCCAACGCCCCAGCCCCCGGCGGCGATAACAAAGGCTCCAACTCAAGTCGCTACCGCTATGCCCCCGCCCAAGCCGGCGTGGCAGCAGGAATGGGAGACAACCCTGGAGAAGGCCAAGCAGGAAGGTTCCGTCTCCGTTTATGCATTGTGGAGGCCGGAAACAAGGACGGCTTTGACCGAGGCCTTCGGGAAGAAATACGGCATTAACCTGGAATATACTCCCTTCGCCAGGGGGGCTGAACTTCTGGCAAAGGTGAAGGCGGAACAGACAGCCGGCATTCAAGGGGCCGATGTATTCGGCGCCGGCGGTCCTACCATGGTGGCCACCATGAAACCGGAGGGGGTACTGGGCCAGATAGAGCCGGTACTGCTCCTGCCTGAAGTTTTGAACGCCGCCTCCTGGAGCGGCGGCAAATTTCCATTTTTAGACAAAGACAAGTATGCCATAGGCATGATTGCCAGTATCCAGAGGTACATCGTATATAACACCGACATGATTAAGAAGGGGGAGATAACCAGCTACAAGGACGTTTTGAAACCGCAGTACAAGGGTAAAGTCACCCTTAATGACCCGACGGTCACCGGGGTAGGTAATGCCTTCCTGAGCCACCTGGCCATCGATATCTGGAACCTGGATGACACGAAGGAATACCTGAAGCAGCTTATAACCGACCAGGAAGTGGTCATCCAGCGGGACAACCGCATCCACGTGGAGTCGGTTGTCCGGGGCAAGTACGCCATCGGTCTGGCGCCACTGCCCGACGGCATGGTGGAGTTCATGAATGCCGGGGCGCACATTGAGGTCGTTTTTGTTAAGGAGGGGACCTTCGTTTCCCCGGCCGCCGGCGCCCTGGGGATACCCACCAAGTTTGCCCATCCCAATGCCGCGAAGGTATTCATCAACTGGCTGCTGACTAAGGAAGGTGCAACAGTGTTTTCCCAGAGCTTTGGGAATCCCAGTTTGCGCTCCGACGTTTCCACGGAAGGCATTCTCCCGATATTCCTGGCCCAGCCGGGGGAGAAGATATACCTGGACAGCGAAGAGAATATCCTTTTCAGGGGGAAGATGCGCGGGATAGCCAAGGAGGTAATCGACGCTGCCTCGAAGTAATTTGCATAGGGTTTCATCAAGAGGGGCTTATCGCTTTCTGAATTGATTTTTAAAAAATAACCGGCGTTTTTACCCGTCGCTAAAGTACTTGAAAAGGAGATGAAAAATATGAGAAAAAGCGTTATTTCATTATTTAGTTTGTTAATTCTGGCAAGCTTTATTGCGGCGGCATGCAAACCGGCTGCCACGCCGACTCCTCCCCCCGCTCCCGTGGTAAGGCCTACTGCGACCCGGGTGGTGACCCCGACCCCGAAGCCGGAATGGGAGGTTAAGTGGGACAATGCCCTGGCCGAAGCTAAAAAGGAGGGAAAAGTTTCAATCTATGCCCTCTGGGGGCAGGATACCCGGGTGGCGGTTTCCCAGGCATTCCGGGATAAATTCGGCATCGAGGCGGAGTTCACTTCTTTTGCCAGGGGAGCCGAGCTCCTGGCCAAGGTAAAACTGGAGCAGAATGCGGGATTGAACATCCCCGATGTCTTCGGAGCCGGCGGCCCGACTTTTAT
>JAUYHV010000073.1 GCA_030689845.1 Dehalococcoidia bacterium | reverse complement strand
ACGGAACTGGAGGTTTTTGAGTTTGTATCCGATGGGATGCAGAAGGGCTCCATAGGAGTGAACCTGGGCAGGAACATCTGGCAGCACGATTTTCCGGTAGCTATGATTAAGGCTATCCGGGCCATCATTCATAAAAAAGCTTCGGCAAAAGAAGCCAACGATATCTTTTTGAAAGAGAAGGAAACAGGGGCAAGGAAGTAGTGGCAGCAAACAGGGCACGTATGATGCGTGCCGCGGTCTGGTACAACAACCGGGATGTGCGTATTGAAGAAATGCCCGTGCCTGAAATCGGCCCGGGGGAATTGCTGGTGCGGGTGGAAGCCAGCGGTATCTGCGGCAGCGACGTAATGGAGTGGTACCGCCTGAACCGGGCGCCGCTGGTGCTCGGCCACGAAATCAGCGGTAAGGTCGTAGAGGTGGGTGAAGGGGTCCGGCTCTACAAAAAAGGGGACCGGGTCGCGGTTGCCCATCATGTCCCGTGCAACACCTGTGATTACTGCCTCAATGACCGCCACACAATTTGCGATACGCTGCGCAATACAAATTTTTATCCCGGAGGATTTGCCCAGTACGTCCGTTTACCCGCTATTAACGTTGACCGGGGTGTTTTCCTGCTTCCCGATCATGTTTCTTACGAGGAAGCGACTTTTGTAGAGCCCGTTGCCTGTGTCCTGAGGGGCCAGAGGCTGGCGCAGATGCAGCCCGGTAAAAGCGTCCTGGTAATCGGCAGCGGCATCGCAGGACTGCTCCACGCGCATCTGGCCAGACGAATGGGGGCATCCCTGGTGATAGCAACCGACGTCAATCCATTCAGGTTAGCTGCGGCGCAGCGTTTTGGCGCACTGGCAGCCATTCATGCCGGGGATGATGTACCCGGTGAGGTGCGGCGGCTTAACCAGGGCAGGCTGGCCGACCTGGTAATCGTGTGCACCGGTGCCCAGTCGGCAAATGTGCAGGCTTTGAGTTGCGTGGAAAGAGGTGGCACGGTACTGTTTTTCGCCCCAACAGACCCGGGGGTCACCATTCCCGTATCAATCAACGAGCTTTTTTTCCGCAACGATATTACCCTGACCACGTCTTACGCAGGCAGCCCTGCCGACTACCAGGGGGCGCTGGAGCTTATCGGTGCGGGGGCAATATCCGTGCAGCAGATGATTACCCACCGCCTGCCATTGGAAAAAGCGGGAGACGGGTTTCAGCTTGTAGCCGGAGGGGGTAATTCCATAAAAGTTATTATCGAGCCGTGGAAGTAGGGCCCTGGAGCATCAGGAATACGTTTCTGAATCTACTTCGATATCCTGATGAGGACAATATTTATAAGCAATAATATTACGGCGAGGGTTATCCTGCTTAGATACCGGGAGCGAAATCCTTCCTGTGGCACTTGTGCCGGGGCCTTTACAGGTGAGGGGGTTGTTAAAACCGGCGTGAGGGGTTCTGCCGGGAAAGGAGTGCTTACCTGTCCAGGCATTGCACCTCCGGTGAAAGCCGGGGACGGTGGAGGAGCGGGAGAGAAAGTAGGTGTGGGAGAGGGAGAGGGGCTTGGTGTTGGAGTTGCGGGAACGGGAGTCGGAGAGGGTTTCGGCGTTGGTGTGGGTGTGGGTGCGGGATAAATGGCAACGAAGGGTTTTATCAGTCGCGTATTCAGGGGTTCCCCATCGGATGTCTCCATTTTCTCTACACGTATGTCAGGATTCAGGATCCCGGGTTCTGCCTGCAATTCCACCGCGACATCGATAAGCTTTATTTTACCTCCATCCGGGACCGGTTTCAGGTCGAGGAACCTGACTATGCCGATGTTTTGAACAGGGTCCGGACGGTCGGGTTCCCTTACAGCATCATTGCGTGGCGGTGAAAATGAAATGACACGCCCGCCCCTGTCAGCGAAGTAAAGGTTAATTTTACCTTCCTTCACCGGCTGGTAAACCTTTTCAAGGTATAGGGAAAGGAAGATGGTCTCCCCGGCGATTACCTGGTTAGCCCCGGAAGGCAATTCCAGCCCGGCTACTATCCTCTCGACATTTATTCTAAAGGGTAAAGGATTGCCGTAGAGTTGGGACGTGACAGGGTCTGAAATCTGGAATTCTATCTGTTCGAGGCCTTCACTGATGCTCTTAAACCACAGGGTTGCAATATGGGACCTGCTTCCCTTGACCTCTATTCCTCTGACCGGGCTTTCAATAGTTACCACCGAAGGCATCTGGCTTACAATCGAGGTTATTCTTATTCCGGGAGATGGCCTGGGCGTGATTACGTATGCATTGTTATCCGGGGGGAAGAAATAAATATCCAAAGCGGCAGTAGTACCCAGGTTAATAGTGATTTCTCCGCCTCCCTGGGGTAATCCAACCCTGGGTATGCCTGTTGCCGGTGGAACAGGTGTTTGGGCCGGGGGTGTTTCCTGGAGAGGTACCATAGCCTCTGCCGGCGGGCTGCCCATCAAGTTTACGGCAAGGAAAAATATCAGGAACAGGCATGCCCCTAAAAAGGTCAGGGAATTATTGGAGAATTCATTAAAGCCTTTTTTCATTTTATAACTGCATGGTTCTATTTACCTGGTATTACCGGTTGCCCGGCAGGGTAGTCGATTCCGGTTAACAAAAATAGTTAATTTAAGATGTCAGGGTATATTGTCTTTCCCTGGGCGGTCATCATCCGGAGGCTCATAGTTTACCGGTTCATTTTCTATCTCAGAGGGTGTCGGGAGAGGAGGATATTCTCCGGTTAAAGGGTTGAAGGGCAGCGTCCCGGACTCCAGCCATTGTTTTTCAGGGGCTTCCACCGTTCCCGAAAGGGCTGAAGTCAGTCTATCTATTTCGGCTAAATGCTCCTTTTTCGTTTCTTCCAGTTCCCCGATTCTGGATTTAGCTTCGTCCAATTCATCCCGTAGTATGGTATAGCTTCCCATAGGCACGGTTTCAAGGAGGCCCTTTTTATAGACCAGCCTGTGAATGAGGTACCCGGCGACGAATATCTCGATTAAGATGATTATGTTTAATAAAAGTTCCATTTTAAGCTGAGAATTTAGCGACCACCCTCATCGATGACCCGGATAAAGGTCCAGTCTTTTTATTCACCTCCCTGTTTGCGATGCCGACCGTACCGGTCCCGCTGGTTAATTGTAATTATATTACTGAGTTTATGTCAATGCCCGCTTTAAACCGTTTTGTTTTACTCTGGTAGCTACAGTGCATTTTATCAAATGGAATAGCTCTGAGTTTTTCCATGGTAAAAAAAACTGTCACCATGAACCGTACCGGGATTGTCTTCCGAATACTATAATAAAGCCAGGGGTGGGGTAATTTTTTGTCTTTCGATTTGATTAAACTTGCATGGGGAAATATAATTCTTTTTAATTACAACGTCAACATAGGGTTATTTCCAGGAATAAAATAAATGGCAGCGGTTAAACAATGTTGGCTCATGTAACGAGGGATGACAAAGGAGGTTAAATTTGACCAAATAGTAAGCACGTTGAACATCGAATCTACCAGGCAGCAAATTAATTATAATTTGAAGGAGATGAACAATGAAAAAAATTGGTGTTTATTCATCGGTATTCATATTGATTGCAGTTGTTCTGTTGAATGGATGCCGTTCCTCTGTGACCCCAACGTCCCCCGCACCGGTGCGTCCGGCAGCCACTCAGGAAATCAAAACACCCGTCAAGCCAGAATGGGAGCAAAGGTGGGATAAAGTGGTGGCAGGGGCCAAACAGGAAGGCAGGATTACGGTTTACGGCGAAGTTGGGCCGATCCTGAAAGAGAAACTTGTTGAGGGATTTCAAAAAAAATATGGCGTGGAAATAGAGTACGTGGTCGGCAGGCCCCCTGAAGTAGCGCAACGTTATCTCCAGGAAGCTGCCGCCAACATACATCTTGCCGACTTATTCATCACGGGACAGACAACTACACCAACCATATTAAAACCAAGGGGTGTCCTTTCACCTGTCAAACCTCAGTTGATATTACCGGAAGTTCTGGATTTGAATGCCTGGCCGGATAATAAGCTTCCTTTTTTAGATAAGGACGAACTCGTTCTCGCACTCGTAGCGGCATACCGGTCCTTTATCGTGGTCAATACCGACCTGGTGAAAGAGGGGGAAGTCAGTTCATATATTGACCTCCTGGACCCCAGGTGGAAGGGAAAAATAACATTAATTGACCCTACGACTCCAGGTTCAGGGGGCTCGTGGGTGGCTTATGTTATGCTGAAGACGATGGGAAGGGAAGAAGGTGAAAAATATTTGCGCCAGCTCGCGACCCAGGAACTGGCTATAACCAGGGATACCCGCATTCATGTCGAAACGGTAGCCAGGGGAAAGTACGCTATCGCCATTGGAGCCTTGCCCCAGGTAGTGGCGGATTTGGCACAGGCGGGATCTCCTATTAAATGGGCCAAGATGAAAGAGGGAGGACTGGTATTACCGGGATCATTCGCGGCTGCCTTACCTCAAAAACCGCAGCATCCGAACGGTTCTACTTTACTGCTGAATCATCTACTGGCCAAGGATGGCCAACTTGCCCTCAGCCAATCTACCCGGGAACCAGCGAGAAGGCTGGATGTTGCCCGGACTAATTTGCTGCCCGGTACCGTCGCTCAGCCCGGAGACAAAATAACCTGGCTTGATGAAGATTTTATCGTAACAGAGCCAAAGTTTTACGCCCTTTCCAAGCAAATCTTTGATATAAAATAAAATTGATCGGGGTGTAAATCGAATAAATGAGGCTCCTCCGAAAATAGCCTTCTATAAACTGCCATTCCGGCCTCCGAGCCGGAATCCAGGAGAGTTCTCGAATTGATCCGGCGTTTCTGGATTCCCGCGAAACTTAAAAAGTGGTTAAGAAAATCTCTCTCAATCTCCCTTTACGAAAGGGAGAGACTCTTCTCCCCCTTTAAAAAAGGGGGATTAAGGGGGATTTATGGCGTTTTTTTATTAGCCTGGTCTTCCAGACGTTCCAGGCGCAGCAGGGTTGTGTCCCGGCCGAAAATATGGGAAAGGAGCCAGTCCAGGAGGACCCGGGTGCGGTTGTAGTAGCCTTTCATAATCGTTAGATAGGCAACGAGCCATATTACCCTGGCCGTGAAGCCGTGGAGGCGTAAAAAATAGAGTCTGGCAACTGCGTTTGCGGAGCCGAGAGACACTATTTGTCCCATGTATTTATACCGGTAAGGTTTTTTAGGTTGGCCTTTGATGTCGGCAATGATATTCAAGGCGGCCCGTTTTGCCTGGCGGACAGCTATATGGGCGCGCTCCTGTAAAACCTCCCCGCTTACAGGTTCCCGAAAATGGGCGTTATCGCCGAGGGCATATACTCCCGGGAATTCCTGCAATCCCAGGTACTGGTTTACAACAATCCGCCCGCTATCGTCTTTGTCGACCGGCAGCCGTGCGGTCACGGAGTTGGCCTTGACTCCAGCAGCCCAGATTACTGTCCTTGAAGGGATGGTAACGCTGCCGTTAACCACAATATGGTCAGGGCCGATGGCTGTAATCCGGGAGTTAAAAAGGATTTCCACTCCCTGCCGCTGAATTACCTTCTGAGCTTTGTCGACCAAACCACGGTCGAAATCACCCATCAGTACCGGGCTGCTCTGGACCAAAATCACCCTTATGGTGCCTGTCGGCACGCCGGGATAGATCTTTACCAGGGTCCTCCAAATGAAGTCGCTGATCTCTGCCGCCATTTGAACACCGGTATAACCGCCCCCCACGACGACGAAAGTTAATTGAGACCGGTGGTAGCCCTGCTCCGGCCCCGCAGCGGCGCTTTCAAACATCCTGATGATGTGGTTACGCACCACGATACCATCGTGCAGGTCTTTGAGGAAAAGGACACGCTGCCCGGGAGTGGGCATTTCAGAGATGTCGGTGGTGCTTCCCAGGGCAATGACCAGGTAGTTATAAAGTAAAGAGCCGCAGTCGGTCTGAACTTTACGAGCGTTTAAATCAATAGATTCCACTTCAGCCTGGATAAAATCGAACTTTTTACCTTTACCCAACCTCCGTATGGGATAGGCTATATGGCGGGTCTCGATTCTACCTACCGCAACCTCATGGAGGAACGGGGTGAACTGGAAAAAGTTATCGTTGTTAACCAGGGTAATATTCACTCCCGGTAACCTTTTCAAGACCCGTTCCAGTTTAAGTAGTGTGTAAATACCGCCGAAGCCGCCTCCCAGGACAACGATGTGAATATCCTTTGTTTTGGAGTCTTCAATATTAGCCCCGGTTTTTACCGCTTTTAAAAGATTTTTATCTTGTCCTCCGCCGGTACCCAGTTTCGCCCTTATTATCCCCGTGAAAAACCTGAACAGGAAAAAGGGACTTAAGGAAGTTTTTAAAATTTGACGGTAACTGTAACTGCCACTGAGTAACCCCCACATTATTTTATTAAAAGGTTTGCTGTCGAGGTCTTTTTGCCATTCTCTGGTGGCCTCGTTCGCGTGGGTGCGGATAAACGTACGCGATTCTTTAGCCTGGGAACTGACCCAGAAGAAAAATCTGCCTACCCGGTTGTCAATTGTAAGGGATCGCTGCAGGGGCATGTAGTTTTTTCGGAAATCGGCAGCAGAAATACCTGAAACAATAGCTGTGCGGGCAGCCTGCCGGGCAGTGAGGAGGGCGGAGCCCAGGCCGTCTTTATAAATCCGGGCGAAGGCAGCATCACCAATGGCCACGAAACCATCCCCGAATGGGTGCCTCGCCGACCCGATAATTGCCCGGGGCTTGCAGCCGCAGCAGCGCTGATAATCAAAGGGTATAACCTTTTTAACCAGGCTGTCTTCGAGGAATTCTTTTATGCTGGGGGCTTTATCTCCTCTGCTAAGCAAGGACACGTTTATGAAGCCCCCTTTCGGCACCAGGGTCCCGAAAATCAGGTCGGAGTGGGGGAAAAGAAACACCTGCACGGTAGAGCCAAAAAAGCGCTGCACCGTAGATTTGCCCGCATAAAGTTCGTCCTGGGCCATGAGCCTTGTGGGAGGGGGTTTATAGTCTGTGCCTGAAATCTCCATTTCCGGGAATTTAACTCCGTGGGCCAGTGTGACAAAATCATATTCCAGGGTTTTGCCTTCGACGGAAATGGAGGGGCCCGGAGAGAGCGAAATTTTTTCAACGGCCTTGTTGATTATTTTAGCTCCGCTGGCGGCAGCCTGTTTCTGGAGGAAATAGTCAAAACTCTGTTCCGGAGGGATCGGCTTTAAAAGAGGTCCCGCTGCCCTGTAAACGCTGAAGATGTCCTCAGCGGGGGCGGGGTTATAGATATTCATAATACCGTAGGGGCTGTGGATTTTATATGCAGTAAGGCGTGTCTGAATAACCTGGTCCGGTATAGTCAATCCCAGTTCCTTGATGTTGCGAAGGAGATTGGAAGACAGAACACCGGCGCAGCGGTTGCACCCTTTCGGCCCGGCATTGGTAAAGGACCGTTGCTCGTAAACCGAAATGTCCAGGTCTATGTCCCTGGCTGCGGCGTAATGCAGGAGGAACATGGCAAAAAAACTTCCTGCCGGTCCGCCGCCTACTACTGCTACCCTTGATTCTGAAGTTAGTTTATGTATTGGCATCTTCTCTGATTCGGTGCGGCCCATGCCCGCCGGCGAGCTTAAAAATTAAAGGACGTTATTTCAGGGTGATCAGTTTTTTTATGGCGGAATCAAGGCATTTAAGACACTTGTCTTTACCCATGACTGCCATGGTCTGAAAAAGAGGGGGGGCTACCATGCGCCCGGTAACGGCGATGCGCAACAGGCCGAAGAAATCCCCGGTTTTTATGCCTATTTGTTCTGATAAAGGACGGAGCAGACCTTCCAGGGAAGTTGCATCGAATTTTGCCAGTTGTTCGATTCCCCCGTGTGCCCTCTGTACGGCCATGAGAGCAGTCTCTTTATTTTTGATACCTTTTCCCAGGAGCAAAGAAGTCGAATATTCCGGTATCTCCATGAAGAAGAAGTCCGACATGTCTGCGAATTCTTTTAAGGTACGGACCCGTTCCCGGACCAGCGGGACTATAAGTTTAATTAATTCCCGTGAAAGGGGACGCTTTACTTCGGCAGGAAGGGTTTCTTCAAGAAAGGGAATTGCCCGGGATACCAGTTCGTTCTCCCTCAGGGCGCGAATATAGGTTCCGTTCATCCAGGTAAGTTTTTCCAGGTTGAAAATTGCCCCGGTTTTCCCCACCCGTTCCAGCGAGAAGTTGTCTACAAGATCTTTTCGCGACATTATCTCCGTTTTTTCGTCGAGGGACCACCCGAGGAGAGCCAGAAAATTTACCATTGCTTCCGAAAGATAGCCTTGTTTCTTGAACTCCATTAACGAAGTTGTCCCGTGTCTTTTACTTAACTTGGACCTGTCCGGCCCCAGGATAATAGGGAGATGAGCAAAAAGGGGAGCCTCATATCCCATCGCCTGGTACAGCAGGACATGGCGCGGCGTGCTGGAAAGCCATTCGTCCGCACGTAAAACGTGGCTGACCTCCATGAGGTGGTCGTCAACAATATTCGCCAGGTGGTATGTGGGAAACCCGTCGGATTTTAGTAAAACGAAATCGTCCTGAGTGCTGTTTTCAAAAACGACGTCCCCCCGAATAATATCATTAAATACCGTCTGCCCTTCCAGCGGTATTTTAAACCTGACGACGGGGGTTATTCCTTCCGCTTTAAGCTTGGAAATTTCTTCTTTACCAAGGTTCCGGCAGCGCCGGTCATAACCCGGCGGTTGTTTCAGTTTCGCCTGCTCTTGCCTCATGGAGTCAAGACGTTCAGGGGAGCAGAAACAATAATAAGCATACCCCCCGGCGATGAGTTTCTCAGCGGTGGAACGGTAAATATCCAGCCTCTGGGACTGAAAATAGGGACCGTAAGGACCTCCGATACCCGGCCCCTCGTCAAAATCAAGTCCCAACCATTTCAGGCTGGTGAGAATGGAATCCAAAGCCCCCTCAACCTTCCTGGAAACGTCAGTATCCTCGATCCGAAGGATGAACTTGCCGTTGTTATGGCGGGCAAACAGCCAGTTGAAGAGGGCGGTTCGTATATTCCCCACGTGAGGGAAACCGGTAGGGCTGGGAGCGTAACGTACGCGAACCGGTTTATTCATATTCAGGGATACCTCCAAGTAAAATTCATTCTATCACCTATCAAGTCAATTAGTCTACAGGTTCAACGGGCGCTGCCGGCTCGCTGAATTGAGTCGGTTTTTTTTCACACTTATGGGCAAGTAAGTTGATAATGCCACTTTTGGGGGAGTTATCCAGGAAAACATCCTAATGTCCTCTGACCGGTGTAGATTTATCCACGGCTTATTGACAGGGTGTTACTTATTAATATACAATTTTCTCAACAGAAAGAACCCCGATCGGTTTAAGGAAATATTCTATGATAGAAGTGGTTATTGACAGCCTGCGGGTGAGCATGATGAACTACCAGCGAGTTGTCATTTTAAAAGAAAAAGAGGGAGAAAGGTACCTGCCTATCTGGATAGGCCCTGCTGAAGCTGATGCTATCGCCATAAAGCTCCAGGATATAGCTGTGCCTCGTCCTCTTACTCATGACCTGTTGCGTTCCATAATATATTCTTTGAATGCTACTATTGCGCATATCATTGTTAGCGACTTAACAAACGATACGTTTTTCGCCAAGATAATATTGAAAACCGACGGAAAAGACCTGGAGGTCGACTCTCGTCCCAGCGATGCCATTGCCCTGGCTTTAAGGACTAAGGTCCCTATCTTCGTGGAAAACAGCGTCCTGGATAAAGCTGCTATTGTTCTGGACAAAGATACGGGGAAGCCGATTGCCCGGAATAAAGACGTCGAGGGTAATAATATAAAAGTCGATGAGGAAGATTTGAGGAGAATGTCGGCTTTTACCGATTTTATCAACACCCTTGACCTGGAAGACCTGGATAAAAAAGGCAAGCAGTGATTTTCAGTTGGCGGGAGATTTTCCTGTTGATTGGAATATATATAAAAAATAAATAAGCGTTCTTCTGGTAACATACCACCCGGTAGAAGGTGGAGAAACATCGGGAACAGGGGTTCTCTGCAATGTCCGGCGTGATGGGTCCCATGGCTGAGGAGTGAGAGGATTGAATTCAGGTGTTGACCGGTGTGAAATATAAAAGTTGGTATGATCAGGGTGGTGAAAGAACGGTAGGTTAGAAGCGGAACCCCGGTTGAGCGTCAACGATTTTTACGGAGAAAATACTAAATGGATGAATCCACAGTTAAACGCCTGATGAGATCCCTGAATTGTGTGCTTTGCGGCAAGGAATACAAGGGGGCCGAGATTAAAATAATGGGACATAATGGCGACACGTGGTTTATTAAAGTATTATGCCATCATTGCAACAGCGAAAGCCTGGTGGCGGCAGTGGTTAAAGAAGGCCTCGATCCTGAAGTGATTACCGACCTGGACCAGTCGGAGTTTGCCAGGTTTCAGGATAAAGAACCGGTACAGGGAGATGATGTCCTGGATATGCACAAATTTTTAAAGGGATTTAAAGGCGACTTTTCCAGCCTTTTCAGCCGGTTGGATGAACAAACACCAAAAAGAAAACCCCGGAAGCGCATCCCCAGGGAAACTTAGCTGCCCGCCGGAATAACTGCAAATATTCCGTTTCAATACATGCTGGTAATTTTCTCCTCCGGGATCACATGCTGCCATTTTCCCGGCGCGGTGGTTTGGGCTGACATTTTTTCAGACTATATCCTTCCACTTTTCCCTGACCCATTTCGCCAGTTCGGGGCTGATTTTTATCTCCTGGGGGAATTCATTTATCCATTCGTAG
>JAUYHV010000038.1 GCA_030689845.1 Dehalococcoidia bacterium | reverse complement strand
TTATCATGCAGAGCATAACCTGGAACAGGTACCCCGGCAAGGTATATCCCATAAATCCCCGGGAGAAAGAAATCATGGGGCTGCCGGTCTATCCTTCCGTTGAAGCGGTACCGGGAAATGTAGATGTTGCCTTTATAGCCTTAGCCGCAGCCGCTGTGCCCGGTGTTCTCAGGGAATGCCGCCGTAAAGGGGTAAAGTTTGCAGTGGTCCACTCCAGCGGATTCGGGGAACTGAACGAAGCAGGTAAAAAGCTGGAGCAGGAGATGACAGGCATTGCCCGCGACGGCGGCCCGAGGGTAATAGGGGCCAATTCCATGGGGGTGTATTCCCCCCGGTCCTCCCTGAACACGGTCATTACCTACGAGGCTGTTCAACATGAGCCGGGCGGCGTCGCCTTTATCGGGCAGAGCGGCTGGGCAACGGAAAACTACGTCCGCCTGGGGCTGGAACAAGGCCTTCGTTTCAGCAAAGTTGTCAGCATAGGGAACCAGTGCGACCTGACCATAGAGGACTTTTTCCCCTACTTCGCCTCGGACAGTGAAACCCGGATGGTGACAGGTTACCTGGAAGACGTAAAAAGACCCGGGGAATTTCTCCAGGTTGCCCGGAAGCTGTCAGCTAAAAAACCCGTGATACTATGGAAGGCTTCCCGGACCCCTGCAGGCATGAGGGTTGCCGCCTCCCACACCGGTTCTATGGCCACGGACCAGGCTGTTTTCGAGGCTGCGCTGAAAAAAACAGGGGTGATTATGGCGACAAACATGAAGGAATTGGTTGACATAGCGGCGGGATTTACCTGCCCCTTCCTGCCCGGTGGAGACCGGGTGGGCTTGGTGGTCAACTCCGGGGGAGTGGGAACAGCCAGCGCGGACGCCATCGAGGCCGCGGGTTTAAAACTTGACCTGCTCCCGGAACAAGCGCAGAGGGAAATATACGATTACCTTAAAGGATTGACACCCCTGATACCCAGCGTGGTCAACCCGGTTGACGTGGGATGGCTTCCCCAGTGGAGGGATGTCGTCCCCTATGTCACGTGCCTGGATATCATGCTCAGGCATGTTGACATGGGAATGATAATGAGCTTTACACCCCTGGACGGAGAGGTGCTTTCAAAACTGAAAGACCTGCGGGATAAACATAAAAAGCCGGTTTTCATCATACCGGGACACCCCACCACGGAGAAAAAGGCCATAGACCTGTTTTCCGCCGACGGTGTTCCCACCTACGTTTATCCCGAGGATGCCGTAAAAGCTATGGCTGCTCTCTGGCGCTACGCCAGGTGGCGCAACGATACATCCCCGGATACCGTTTCAAAATCACGTGGCTAATTGGCAGGCGGCCTGTCCCCCAGGGTGACGCTGACAGTTCGTTCTACCGGGCTGCCCCTGACGTAGGTGATATCCACCACGCTTCCAACGCTGTGAGAGCGAATGGTCTCGCTGAGCTGGGCCGCGGATTCCACCTTTTTGCCTCCGAAAGAAACGATTACGTCGCTGGACCGCAAACCCGCCCTATCGGCCGGGCTTCCCCGAACGATTCTAACCAGGACGACTCCTCTTTGAACGGGTAAAGCATACTGGGAAGCAATAGCCGGTGTAACCGTTAAAAGCTCCACACCCAGCCAGGGCCTGATAACTCTTCCCGAAGTAATTAGTTCCTGGATGATGGGGCGGGCGGTAGTCATGTTTATGGCGAAGCCGATGTTCTGGGCGCCGCCTACTATGGCCGTGTTAATACCCACGACGTTCCCGGAGAGATTCAGAAGGGGGCCGCCGCTGTTCCCGGGGTTAATGGCGGCATCGGTCTGGATGAGGTCGTTTAAAACAGCCCCCGATTGTGCCTGGATGGAACGTCCGAGGTAACTGACCACGCCAGCCGTCACCGTCGGCCCTCCTTCAAGAGCCAGGGCGTTGCCGATGGCGATAACCCAGTCTCCGACCCGCAACTGGCCGGCGTCACCGAGTTGAGCCGGATGGAGGTTTGGGGCATTGATTTTTACCACTGCCAGGTCTGAGTCGGGATCAGTGCCGATAACGCTGCCTTCATGGGTGCTTCCGTCCAGAAGGGTCACCTTGATGGTCCGGGCGCCTTCAACTACATGGTTATTGGTTATGATGTACCCTTTTTCATCGATAATTACCCCGGTTCCTGCTCCTTGCTGGGGCACCGGTTCCAGAAAGAAATTCAGAGCCATACTCTGAACGACTATCGAGACCACCGATGGCTCAACTTTGGCAACCACGTCAGCTATTGCAGGCAGGGCGGAAGTCGCCCGGTTAACGGGTGCCGGCGTCCAGTCCGGGTCCACCGGGGCCGGGGGGGCGGGAGTGGGTGTGTCAACCGGCACGGAAGGAGGGGGGGTTGGTGTGATGAACTCTATGCTTGGTAAGGTACACCCCGGGAATCCTGCAAGGGCAAATAGTATTATTACGGCTAAAATAGAGTGGATTAGCCTGGCCATATTTAGTCTCCTTTAGCAACCGTTAGTTACAGCCTGAACACCCGGAGCACGGTAATCCGACTTGAACCAGGGGTTCTTTTTTATGCTGCCTGAGATATTATAGCAACTTCGGTTAAAAAAAGAACATAAAAAAGTTAGAAAACAGCAAATACCCCGAAAAGCCGTTGATTTTAACAGAATTCTGTTTTGGAAACAGTATCGTCTCCGTAGGAGCAGGGACCGGGGAACGGCGGAATAAAATATGGAAGGTTGCCGGGTTCCCGCCTGGGCGGTTACATTCAGGTGATTCCATTCGAAAACTTATTGCGGATTTGAGCCCCATGGTTTATACTTTTTCTCCGGGATTTTTATTCCACGGCTTTTTTTTAACTCAAACATTATATTAGAATTCGTGCTGTTTTTAACAGTACACAAATAACCTTAACCGGAGTAACGATATGGCTAAAATAAAAGTGGGTATCCTTGGAGCTACCGGGATGGTGGGGCAGAGATTCGTGCAACTTCTTAACGGCCATCCCTGGTTTCAATTGACAGAATTGGCCGCTTCCGAGCGGTCGGCAAAACGTGCATACAGGGAGGTCATGGAAGGGCGCTGGAAGCTGGGTCATGATATCCCTGAGTATGCACGGGACATGGTTATCAAGGAATGTGCTCCCGGCCTAGACTGCCGGATTGTGTTTTCCGCCCTGGACGCAGACGTGGCCGGGCCAATCGAGCAGGCATTTGCTAAAGCGGGCTACGTGGTATCCAGCAACTCCAAGAACCACAGGATGGAAGCCGATGTGCCTTTGCTGATACCCGAGGTTAACGCAGAACATCTGAGACTGATTCCAGTACAAAAAGCCAACCGCAAATGGAAAGGGTTTATTGTTACCAATCCGAATTGCACCACCATACACATGGTTATAGCTTTGAAACCCCTGATGCAACTGGGATTAAGCAAGGTAATGGTGACGTCTATGCAGGCCCTTTCAGGGGCAGGTTATCCGGGCGTCCCTTCCCTGGATATACTGGATAACGTTATTCCCTATATAGGTGGTGAAGAGGAGAAAGTTGAGGTTGAGACCTTAAAGCTGCTGGGGGCATTCAATGAAAAAGGGGTGATAAACGCCGCTATGGCAGTCAGCGCCAGTTGTAACCGTGTTCAAGTTAGTGACGGCCATACGGAATGTGTCTCTGTGAAGCTGGATAAAAAGGTTAAAATTGATGAACTCACAGCGGCATTTGAGGATTTCCAGCCGCTGAAGGGAATGGAACTGCCCAGCGCACCGCTGCATCCCATTGTTGTCAAGATGGAACCCAACCGGCCCCAGCCCAAAATGGACAGGGATACGGAAAAGGGCATGGCCTCCGTTGTCGGAAGGATAAGAGAGTGCCGGGTCCTGGATTATAAATTTGTTGTCACGGGCCACAATACTATCCGTGGGGCTGCGGGGGCTGCCATCCTCAATGCCGAGTTGATGAAGGTCCAGGGTTACCTCAATCCCTGATTCTCATACTATTCCCCGCAGCAAGCTGCGGGGAACTGCCGGCCTGGGGTTTTAAGAGCAGGCACGGGGGCCTGCCCTTACGATTGACCGTTCCCGCCATCCGCCGTAGGGGCAACTAATAAATTGGCTGGGTAAAGAGGGCTCCCACGCCTGTTTTAGGGGCAGGCACGGGGGCCTGCCCCTACGATTGACCGTTCCCGCCATCCGCCGTAGGGGCAACCCCCTGTGGTTGCCCTGTTGGCTGATAAAAAGAAACGATCATAAGGGTGACCGAAACCCGGGGAAAGAACCGGGCTGCACCAGTATTGCGTCAAATAAAACTGTTACCGAACACTTACTTATTGCTTCATAATTCTGGTTACCGGGGAGGGGCGTTTAGCC